>NZ_JBHZCN010000075.1:0-48371 GCF_042755465.1 Kitasatospora sp. NPDC059160
GGGCTCCCCCTCGGAGGGGAGCCCCGCCGCCGTCGTACCCGCTCAGAACGGCCGCAGGGCCGGCTCCTTCCGCGCGCCGCCGAGCAGCCGCTCCAACGCCCCCTCCACGTCACCGCGCCAGGAGAGCGTGGTGCGCGCCTCCAGCCGCAGCCTCGGGTAGCGCGGGTGCGGCCGTACGGTCTTGAAGCCGACCGCGAGCAGGTGGTCGGCCGGCAGCACGCAGCTGGTGGGCACCCGGCCCGCCGCTCCGAAGGCCTCGATCGCCCGCACCCCGCGCCCCAGCAGGTCCTTGGCGACGGTCTGCACCAGCACCCGGCCCAGCCCCTGGTGCTGGTAGCCCGGCAGCACCCGGCTGACCATCAGCTGAACGGCGTCCGGCGCGACCGGGCTGGTCGGGAAGGACTGCGAGCGGGGGACGTAGGCGGGCGGCGCGTAGAGCACGAAGCCGGCCGGCTGGTCGTCCACGTAGACGATCCGACCGCAGGACCCCCACTCCAGCAGCACCGCGGAGATCCACCCCTCCTTCTCCAGCTCCGGCTTCCCGGACTCCACCGCCTCCTTCGCGCTGACCGGGTCCAGCTCCCAGAACACGCAGGAACGGCAGCCCGTCGGCAGGTCCGCGAGGTTGTCCAGCGTCAGCGGAACGATCCGGCGTCCCATGGCCCGCACCTCCTCCTCCCTCTCACGGTCGAGCATGCCCCCACGAATGCCGATGGGTGCATGTTTCACGTGAAACAGCGCTCACGTGGCACATGCACCCATCGGGTCGTCGCCCCCGGGCCGGCCGACCGGCTCAGCCCTGCGACAGCCGCAGACCGTCCTCGCCCGGGGCCATGCTGTCCAGGATCCGGTTCAGGTCCTCGACCGATCCGAACTCCAGCACCACCTTGCCCTTGCCCAGCTTCCCGCCGCGCTGCGACACCTCGACCTTGACCCGGGTGTCGAAGCGGTCCGACAGCCGGCTCGCCAGGTCGTTGAACGCCGGGGAGATGATCCTGCCCGCCTTCGGGGCCTGGCGCTTCTCCCCCTTCGGCTCCTCCGAGCGCATCAGGACGACGAGTTCCTCGACGTTGCGCACCGTGAGGCCCTCGGCGATGATCCGCGCGGCCAGCTTCTCCTGCGCCTCGGGATCCGTCAGCGGCAGCAGCGCCCGGGCGTGCCCGGCCGTCAGCGTGCCGGCCGCCAGCCGGCGCTGGACGGCCGCCGGGAGCCGCAGCAGCCGCAGGGTGTTGGAGACGTGCGGACGCGAGCGGCCGATCCGGTCGGCCAGCTCCTCGTGGGTGCAGGAGAAGTCCCGCATCAGCTGGTCGTAGGCGGCCGCCTCCTCCAGCGGGTTCAGCTCGGCCCGGTGCAGGTTCTCCAGGAGGGCGTCCAGCAGCAGCTTGTCGTCCTCGGTGGCCCGGACGATCGCCGGGATCCGCTCCAGCCCCGCCTCCCGGGAGGCCCGCCAGCGGCGCTCGCCCATGATCAGCTCGTAGCGCTCGGCGGCGACCTGGCGCACCACGATCGGCTGCAGCAGGCCGACCTCCTTGATGGAGGTCACCAGCTCGACCAGCTTGTCCTCGTCGAACACCTCGCGCGGCTGGCGCGGGTTGGGGGTGATCGCGTCCAGCGGCAGCTCGGCGAAGGAGGCACCGGGCACCGGCGCCGGCGTCGACTGCTCCGCCTGGCGCCCGACGGCCGCGCGGGCCGCCACCGTGGCGCGGCCGCCCGGCAGCACCGGCACCGAGGCCGGTGACGTCGTGCCGGTCGCCACCACCGAGGTCGGCGCGGACGTGGCGGCAGCGGGCTGCGCCGCCCCGCCGTCGGTCGGCACTGCGGGGCCGATCAGCGCCCCGAGCCCTCGTCCCAGACCCCTGCGACCACTCACTGATGACCCTCCGTCGTACCGTGCTGTGCCATCGGGGCGCCGTGCCCCGTACCGCTGCCGTCCCGCTGCTGACCGACCGACGAACCGCCGCCCTGGCCCACCGCGCGCAGCGCGAGCTCGCGGGCGGCCTCCAGGTACGAGAGCGCCCCGGTGGAACCCGGGTCGTAGGTCAGCACCGTCTGCCCGTAGCTGGGCGCCTCCGAGATGCGGACCGAACGCGGGATCGCCGTGCTCAGCACCTCGGCCTGGAAGTGGGTCCGGACCTCCTCGGCCACCTGGGCGGCCAGCCTGGTCCGGGCGTCGTACATGGTGAGCAGGATGGTCGAGACGTGCAGCGTGGGGTTGAGGTGCGCGCGCACCAGCTCGACGTTGCGCAGCAGCTGGCCGAGGCCCTCCAGCGCGTAGTACTCGCACTGGATCGGGATCAGCACCTCCTGACCGGCCACCAGGGCGTTGACCGTCAGCAGGCCCAGCGAGGGCGGACAGTCGATCAGGATGTAGTCCAGCGGCTGCTCGTAGGCGGCGATGGCGCGCTGCAGCCGGCTCTCCCGGGCCACCAGCGAGACCAGCTCGATCTCGGCGCCGGCCAGGTCGATGGTGGCGGGGACGCAGAAGAGCCCCTCGACGTCCACCACCGGCTGGACCACGTCGGCCAGCGGCTTGCCCTCGACCAGGACGTCGTAGATGGACGGCACCTCGGCGTGGTGGTCGATGCCGAGGGCGGTGGAGGCGTTGCCCTGGGGGTCCAGGTCGACCACCAGGACGCGCAGTCCGTGCATGGCCAGCGAGGCGGCCATGTTCACGGTGGTGGTGGTCTTGCCCACCCCGCCCTTCTGGTTGGCGACCACGATCACCCGGGTGGCGGCGGGCCGCGGTAGCCCCTCCCCCGCCCGGCCGATCGCCTGAACCGCAGCCTGGGCAGCCCGTGCGATGGGCGTGTCATCGATCTGGTCGATGGTCTCCGAGTCCTGCATGGGGCTCAGTGTTTCACGTGAAACCGGAGCGGCAACAGTCGCAGCCCGGCCGCGGCTGAGGATTCCGGAGAGCAGAGAGCGACGTTTCACGTGAAACACCATGCCCGCTATGCCGGAAATCTGACGTTGCGACACTCCGGTGTCCCGCCGGAGGCCCACCCGTCACCTGAACGACGACGGGCGGACGGTTCCCCCTCGCAAGGGGAGCCGTCCGCCCGTCGTGGCGAACCGAGGACCTCAGCGGGTGCCGCGACGGCGCCCGCCCCGGGCGCGGTCACCGGTCTTGGCGCCGGCGTTACGACCGGCCCGGGCCGCCTTGGCCCGCTTGGTCGCGGCCTTCACGCCACCGGGGCTCTCCCCCGCCTTGACCTGGACCACCCGGGTGGAGGTCTCCAGGGTGCCCTCGCCGACCGAGATGACGGTCCACTCGACGGCGCCCAGCTTGGCCAGCCCGGCGCGCGAGTCGGCCAGCTCCTGCTCGGCGCTGTCCCCCTTGAGCGCCAGCATCTGCCCGTGCGGACGCAGCAGCGGCATGCCCCAGCCGGCCAGCCGGTCCAGCGGCGCCACGGCCCGGGCGGTCACCACGTCCACCGCGAGCTTGCCGATCATCTCCTCGGCGCGGCCGCGCAGGACCGTGACGTTCTCCAGCCCCAGCTCCCGGACGACCTCCTCCAGGAAGGTGGTCCGGCGCAGCAGCGGCTCCAGCAGGGTCACCGAGACGTCCGCCCGGGCCAGCGCCACCGGGATGCCCGGCAGACCGGCGCCGGAGCCGACGTCGCACAGGGTGGAGCCGGCGGGCAGCAGCTCGGCCAGCACCGCGCAGTTGAGGACGTGCCGGTCCCACAACCGGGGCACCTCGCGGGGCCCGATCAGCCCGCGCCGGACGCCGGCCGTGGCCAGCAGCTCGGTGTAGCGGACGGCGGCGTCGAAGCGGTCGCCGAAGACCTCCCGGGCGGCGGCCGGCGCCTCGGCCAACACGTCCAGCTCGGGCAGCTCGGCCCGCTCCTCCGCGTCAGGGTTCACGTCCGCCCCCGGACGGCCGGTGGCCGCGTTCTCCGTGTCCATCTCGACCTCTCCGATCTCCGGATCCACCGACCCGCTCAACGCACTGTTTCACGTGAAACATCCCAGAAGGAAACAACGACCCCGCCCGCACGAGGCGGACGGGGTCGCGTTCGGCAAGACTCACCGGTCACCGCGGTGACCGGTCATCGTTCCGACGGCCTCAGGCCGGCAGCACGACCACGCACCGCTGGGGCTCCTCGCCCTCCGACTCGCTGCGCAGACCGGCGGCCGCGACCGCGTCGTGGACGACCTTGCGCTCGAACGGCGTCATCGGCCGCAGCTTGACCTGCTCGCCGCTGCTCTTCGCCTGCTCCGCGGCCTCGGCACCGAGGGCGGCCAGCTCCTCGCGCTTGCGGGCGCGGAAGCCGGCGATGTCCAGCATGAGACGGCTGCGCTCGCCGGTCTCCCGGTGGACGGCCAACCGGGTCAGCTCCTGCAGGGCCTCCAGCACCTCGCCGTCCTGGCCGACCAGGCGCTGCAGCGCGCGGTCGTTGCCGTCGCTGACGATGGACACCAGGGCACGGTCACCCTCGACGTCCATGTCGATGTCACCGTCGAGGTCCGCGATGTCGAGCAGACCCTCCAGGTAGTCCGCCGCGATGTCGCCCTCCTGCTCCAGGCGGGTGATGACGCTCTCGTCGGTGCTGGCGACGTCCTCGGCCTCGACGGCGGAGGTGGTGCCTTCCGTCACTGATGGACTCCTTCGGAGATGGGCCCGGCTGGCGGGCGGGGAACGAAGCTCTTCGCAGAAGTCGGTCAGGACTTCTTCTTCGGCCGCTGGCCGCCGCGCTTGGGCTGCTGCCGGGTGCCCTGCTTGGTGCCGCCGGGCTTGGCCGCGGTCTGCTTGGCAGCCGTCGTCTTGGCGGCGGAGTCCGCCGGGACGGCGTCCTCGGCGGGCTGCTCGACCTGGGTGTCCTCGCTCGACTCGACCGCCTGGCCGGCGCCCTGCTGGCGCTGGGCCTTGCTCTGGCGCCGGGGCTGCTGGCGGCTCGCCCGGACCGACTCCTCGACCACGGCGGCGGCGGAGGCCGCCTCGGCGATGGCCGCCTTGGAGGGGGGCAGCATGCCCCAGAGCGCGCCCTTGATCTCCGTACCGTCCGAGCGCAGTCGGCCGGCCTTCTTCAGCCGCGCCTGGCGCTCCGAGAAGGCCTGGCTGCCCGGGGTCGGGTTGTTGTGGATGACGACCAGCTGCTGGCCCATCGACCAGACGTTGGTGGTCAGCCAGTAGACCAGGACACCGACCGGGAAGTTGATGCCCATCACGGCGAACATGACCGGGAAGACGTACATCAGCATCTTCTGCTGCTGCATGAACGGCGTCTTGACCGTGAGGTCGACGTTCTTGGTCATCAGCTGGCGCTGGGTGACGAACTGCGACAGCGACATCATCACGATCATCACTGCGGTGACGATCTTGACGCTGGTCTCCGGGCTGCCGAGGAAGGTCGCGGACAGCGGGGCACCGAAGATGTGCGCCTTGCCGGCGCTCACCAGCAGGGAGCCGTGGATGACGCCGATGTCGTGGCCCTTGGCGACGTTGGACAGCACGCCGTAGAGGGCGGTGAAGAACGGGGCCTGAACGATGATGGGAAGGCAGCTGGAGAACGGGTTGGTACCCGCATCCTTGTACAGCTTCATCATCTCTTCGGACTGGCGCTGCCGGTCGTTCTTGTAGCGCTCCTGGATGGCCTTCATCTTCGGCTGGATCGCCTGCATGGCCCGGGTCGCCTTGATCTGCTTCACGAAGAGCGGGATCAGGCAGATCCGGATGACGACCACCATCGAGGCGATGGCCAGACCCCAGGCCCAGCCACCGTCCGGGTCGAAGACGTTGCTGTACAGCGAGTGGAACTGGACGATGATCCAGGACACCGCTGTGTAGAGGGGACTCAGAAAACCGAAGGTCACCGGTCAGACTCCTTGGGCATCGGGCTTCGCCACCGGCTCCGGCTCGGCGGTCCCGCTCTTGGGGCTCAGCAGATCACGCAGCCGGCGGTGCCACACCGGGTGCTTGCGGGGCGGTACGTGGTCCACCCCGCCAGGTGACCAGGGATTGCAACGGAGGATGCGCCACACGGTCAGTCCGCCGCCCTTGACCGCCCCGTGCACCTTCACGGCTTCGAAGCCGTAGTGCGAGCACGAGGGGTAGTAGCGGCAGACCGGACCGAGCAGTGGGCTGATCGTCCACTGGTAGACCCTGATCAGTCCCATCAGCAGGTACTTCATCGCCCTGCTCCCGTCGGCGCCGTGGCGGCGGGCTCGACCCTCAGCAACCGCTTGAGCGCCGCGTCCAGGTCGCGTTCCAGCTCCTGGTACGAGGCGGTCGCGGCCTGGGGCAGCGCACGCACCACTATCAGGCTACCGGCGGGCAGCCTGGACAGACGATCACGAACGAGATGGCGCAACCGGCGCTTCACCAGGTTGCGGACGACCGCCGGGCCAACGGCCTTGCTCACGACGAAACCCGCACGCGCCGAAGGAGTCCCCTCGGCGACGTGCGGGCGGATGTCGCTGGTCCGGTCGGTCTGCCCCTGCGGGTCGCCTTCTCTGCTGAGATGGACGACCAGAAGGGGCCGACCGGCCCGGCGACCGCGTTTCACCGCGGTCGCGAAGTCCTGGCGCCGCCGCAGCCGATTCTCGGAGGGCAGCACAAGAGACTCTGGGTGCGGATCAGGCGGACAGGCTGGCGCGGCCCTTGCCACGGCGGGCAGCCAGGATGGCGCGGCCGGCGCGGGTACGCATACGCAGCCGGAAGCCGTGGGTCTTCGCGCGACGACGGTTGTTCGGCTGGAAGGTGCGCTTGCTCACTCGGGGGCTCCTGAGGTGAATCGTAGGATGACGGGGAGTCGCTTGGCCGTCACCGTGCGTCCGCGTGATCTCCCTGGAATTCGGAAATCCGGCCCATCGCCCCAGTTCGGCTGGGGTCTGAGGCAATCCACGGCGCCCGTGCTGCGCGCCTTATGGAGCGGGTGGACCCGCGGACATGCGGCAGCGGCCATCGACAACTCGACCTGGTTACGGTACGCGGGACGGGGCACGAGGGTCAAACCAGCCGTCCGGAGGCCGTTTACCCACAGGCTGTGGACAACGACTTGATCCGTCCCTGTTCGCTGACTACCGTTGCAGGACTTGTCTGGTTTTGTTCTTGGAAAGCGTGCACCAGTGGCTGATGTCAACAGCGACCTCGTCCCGGTCTGGGCGAGGGTCGTCGAGCGGCTGGTCAGCGACCCCGATGTCGGGGAGATGGACAAACAGTGGGTGCAGCGCACCCAGCCCATGTGGATGATGCACGACACCGCCCTGCTGGCGACCCCGAACGAGCGGGCCAAGCAGGTGCTGGAGGGCCGGCTGCTGCCCCAGCTGACCGACGCGCTCAGCCGCGAGCTCAGCCGACCCGTCCGGATCGCCGTGATGGTCGACGCCAACGCGGTGCCCACCACCCCCGCACCGGCCGCCCAGGCCCCCGTCGAGCCCTACCCGGGCCCGGCCGAGGAGGACTCCGGCTACGGCGACCAGAACTACCAGCAGCCGTACGAGCAGGACTACGAGCGCCCCCGCTACGACACCGGCGGCTACGAGCAGCGCCCCGCGCCCTACGGCGGCGGCCAGCCCGCCCAGCCGTGGCCCGGCTACCAGGAGCCGCAGGCGCCGTACCACGAGCCCGAGGAGCCCTCGGCCCGCCCCGCGCCGCGGCACCTCCCCGGTCCGCCCTCCACGACCCAGGGCGACCTCTTCGGCGGCGCGTACGGCCCCGGCCCCGGCGAGCAGCCCCGCACCGGCGCCGGGCGCCGCGGACACGGCTCCCGGCCCTCCGGCGGACGCCCGGCCGAGAAGTCGGGCGCGGAGCCGCCGACCGAGCGCCCCGCCGTCCCCGGGGTGCCCGCCCCGCCCGGCGCTCCCCCGGCCGGCGGCTCCCGCAAGGACGAGCCGGCCGCCCGGCTGAACCCCAAGTACCTGTTCGACACCTTCGTCATCGGCGCCAGCAACCGCTTCGCGCACGCCGCGGCGGTGGCCGTCGCCGAGGCCCCGGCCAAGGCGTACAACCCGCTCTTCATCTACGGCGAGTCCGGGCTGGGCAAGACCCACCTGCTGCACGCCATCGGGCACTACTCGCGCAGCCTCTTCCCGGGCACCCGGGTGCGCTACGTGTCCTCGGAGGAGTTCACCAACGAGTTCATCAACTCGATCCGGGACGGCAAGGCGGACACCTTCCGCCGCCGCTACCGGGACATGGACATCCTGCTGGTGGACGACATCCAGTTCCTGGCGAGCAAGGAGTCCACCCAGGAGGAGTTCTTCCACACCTTCAACACCCTCCACAACGCGAACAAGCAGATCGTGCTGTCCTCGGACCGGCCGCCCAAACTGCTGACCACGCTGGAGGACCGGCTGCGCAACCGCTTCGAGTGGGGCCTGATCACCGACGTCACCCCGCCGGAGCTGGAGACCAGGATCGCGATCCTGCGCAAGAAGGCGATCCAGGAACAACTCAACGCCCCTGCCGACGTGTTGGAGTTCATCGCGTCCCGGATCACCCGCAACATCCGGGAGTTGGAGGGCGCGCTGATCCGGGTGACCGCCTTCGCCAACCTCAACCGGGCACCGGTGGACCTGGAGTTGGCGGGGATCGTCCTCAAGGACCTGATCCCCGGCGGGGACGAGGACGCCGGCCCGGAGATCACCGCGCAGGTCATCATGCAGCAGACCGCCGCCTACTTCGGCCTCGGTGTGGACGACCTCTGCGGCTCCTCGCGCAGCCGGGTGCTGGTGACGGCCCGGCAGATCGCCATGTACCTCTGCCGGGAGCTCACCGATCTCTCGCTGCCGAAGATCGGCGCCCAGTTCGGCGGCCGCGACCACACCACGGTGATGCACGCGGACCGGAAGATCCGCTCGCTGATGGCCGAGCGGCGCTCCATCTACAACCAGGTCACCGAACTGACCAACCGCATCAAGAGCTAGCCGTCCCCCGCGAGTTGGGGGCGGACACCGGAGTACCCCGGAAGGGCGTCAGGAGCGATCCTGGCGCCCTTCCGCCGTTTCCACAGGTGTGTACCGGGCCGCCGCCGGGCAGGTATCCGCACGACGGACGTCCCGCCGGTCCGCAGCCCGCGCCGAACAACTGACCGGTGATTCGAAAACCGGGGGCGCGCAGGGCAGTTGTCCACAGGCCGGACCCCTTCCGCGCGGTCCACAGGCCCGGGAGCCCGGAGTTATCCAGAATTCGTCCACAGGCCCGGCGCCGCTACGCTCTTCCGCGCAGGTCAGGTGCCTGTGGACTTGTGCACAACCGTTGTCCACAGGGTGTGGACAATTGACGGGCCACCAGTGGGCCGTCCGGGTTATCCACCGGTTGTCCCCAGGGAGCGGGCGGTTATCCCCAGGTTGTCCACAACGGGGTCCACAGTTCGACAACCTTGGGCAGCTGTTCATACCCTGGTGTGAAAGGCGTCACGTAAAGTTGACCGGGGCCCGTGGATAACCGGGCCCGGATCTGGGGACAGTCCTGGGGATAACCTGTGGATACCCTGCGTGCCCTGTGGGTAACGCTCGGCTGTCCACAGCGCGGCCTGCCCGTCCACAGCCGCCGTCCACACCCGCTGTGGACAAAATCCGGGCGCTGACCTGCGGAAACAGGGTTATCCACGGTTTCCACAGGCCCTACTACTACCGCTACACAGTTAGACCGTGAACCTGCTTTCAAAGTGGGTGGTCCCGAAATCTGTGGACAACCGCGCCCCGACATCTGTTCGGCCTCGCTTCCGCCCGTCTGCCCCGTCTGTCGGCGGAGTACGTCAGACTGTCCTCTGCGACTGGAAGCGGAGTGGTAGAGCTCGGCGGACAGGCGGACCGACGATCAAGATCAGACGAACCAGAGTGCGAGCGGGAGCGCTCGATCCAGGAGGCGGTTACCGGTGAAGTTCCGGGTGGAGCGTGACGTCCTCGCGGAGGCGGTGGCCTGGGCTGCCCGCAGCCTCCCGGCACGGCCGCCGGTGCCGGTGCTGGCCGGCCTGCTGCTGACCGCGCAGGAGGGCAGCCTGGCGCTGTCCGGCTTCGACTACGAGGTCTCGGCCCGGGTCGAGCTCGAGGCGGACGTCGAGGAGGCCGGCACCGTCCTGGTCTCCGGTCGCCTGCTCAACGACATCTCGCGCAACCTTCCCAACAGGCCTGTGGAGATCTCCACCGACGGCCAGCGGGTCAGCGTGGTCTGCGGCAGCTCCCGCTTCACCCTCCCCACCCTCCCGGTGGACGAGTACCCGGCGCTGCCCCAGATGCCGACCGCCACCGGCACCGTCTCCGGGGACGTCTTCGCCTCCGCGGTCAGCCAGGCCGCCGTCGCGGCCGGCCGGGACGACACCCTGCCCGTGCTCACCGGCGTCCGGGTCGAGATCGAGGGCGACCGGATCACCCTGGCCGCCACCGACCGCTACCGCTTCGCCGTCCGCGACCTGCTGTGGAAGCCCGAGCAGTCGGACATCTCCGCGGTCGCCCTGGTCCCCGCCAAGACCCTCCAGGACATCGCCAAGTCCCTGGGCAGCGGCGACACGGTCTCCATCGCGCTCTCCTCGGGCGGCGCGGGCGAGGGCCTGATCGGCTTCGAGGGCGCCGGCCGCCGCACCACCACCCGGCTGCTGGAGGGCGAGTTCCCCAAGTTCCGCAGCCTCTTCCCGACCGAGTTCAGCGCGGTCGCCGCGATCCAGACCCAGCCCTTCCTGGAGGCGCTCAAGCGCGTCTCCCTGGTCGCCGAGCGCAACACCCCGGTCCGGCTCAACTTCGAGCAGGGCGTGCTGACCCTGGAGGCCGGCTCGGGCGACGACGCCCAGGCCACCGAGCGGATCGAGGCCGACCTGGAGGGCGACGACATCTCGATCGCCTTCAACCCGGGCTACCTGGAGGAGGGCCTCAAGGCCATCGACTCCCCGTTCGCCCAGCTGAGCTTCACCACCCCGACCAAGCCGGCCCTGCTCAGCGGCAAGGTCTCGGTGGACGCCGAGGAGGACAAGGCCTACCAGTACCTGATCATGCCGGTCCGCCTCTCCGGCTGACGACCGCTTCCGGCTGACGACGGCTCCGGCCGACCCCGGCCGGTCCGGTCACCCACAGGCTGTGCACACCCGTTGTGCACAGCCTGTGGACGTCCCGACCCCGTCGACCCGGTCGGCCCGACCGCGCGGAGTCCGGATGCCCCGGAAGCGTAGGCTCGGGGATGCGGCAACGGCGCCGCCGCCAGGCACGTCCCCACAGTAAGGATTTGGTCATGGAGCTCGGCCTCATCGGTCTCGGCAAGATGGGCGGCAACATGCGCGAGCGGATCCGCCGCGCCGGCCACACCGTCATCGGATACGACCGCAACCCGGAGATCTCCGACGTCGAGACCCTGCAGGAGCTCGTCTCCAAGCTCCAGGGCCCGCGCGTGGTCTGGGTGATGGTTCCGGCCGGTGCCGCGACCCAGGCGACCGTCGACGAGCTCGCCGAGCTGCTCTCCCCCGGCGACGTCGTGGTGGACGGCGGCAACTCCCGCTGGACCGACGACATCAAGCACGCCGAGGCGCTGGCGGCCAAGGGCATCGGCTTCGTCGACTGCGGCGTCTCCGGTGGCGTCTGGGGCCTGGAGAACGGCTACGCGCTGATGTACGGCGGCGACGCCGAGCACGTCGCCCTGGTCCAGCCGGTCTTCGACGCGCTCAAGCCCGAGGGCGACTTCGGCTCGGTGCACGCGGGCGCGGTCGGCGCCGGCCACTTCGCCAAGATGGTCCACAACGGCATCGAGTACGCGATGATGCAGGCCTTCGCCGAGGGCTGGGAGCTGCTGGAGGCCGCCCCCGAGGTCACCGACGTGCGCGAGGTCTTCCGCAGCTGGCAGGAGGGCACGGTCATCCGCTCCTGGCTGCTGGACCTGGCCGTCCGCGCCCTGGACAGCGACGAGCACCTGGACAAGCTGCGCGGCTGGGCCGCCGACTCCGGCGAGGGCCGCTGGACCGTCGAGGCCGCGATCGACCACGCCGTTCCGCTGCCGGCGATCACCGCCTCGCTGTTCGCCCGCTTCGCCTCGCGCCAGGACGACTCGCCGCAGATGAAGATGATCGCCGCGCTGCGCAACCAGTTCGGCGGCCACGCGGTCGAGTCCAAGTAACCGAGAACCGGTCGGGGCCCCGGGGGCCGTTCCCCGGGTAGCCCCACACACAGAAGGCGGGCGCAGTCCACAGCCATGCACGTCGCGCACCTGTCGCTCGCCGACTTCCGGTCGTACGCCCGGGTCGAGGTTCCCCTCGACCCGGGCGTGACGGCCTTCGTCGGGCCCAACGGCCAGGGCAAGACCAACCTGGTCGAGGCGATCGGCTACGTCGCCACCCTGGGCAGCCACCGGGTGGCCACGGACGCCCCGCTGATCCGGCTGGGCGCCGAGCGGGCGGTCGTCCGCACCTCGGTGGTGGACCGCGGCCGCTCCACCCTGATCGAGCTGGAGCTCACGCCGGGCAAGGCCAACCGGGCCCGGATCAACCGCTCCGACAACGTCCGCCCGCGCGACGTGCTGGGCCTGTTGCGCACCGTGCTGTTCGCCCCCGAGGACCTCAGCCTGGTCAAGGGCGATCCGGGTGAGCGCCGGCGCTTCCTGGACGAGCTGCTGACCGCCCGGGCGCCCCGGCTGGCCGGGGTCCGGCAGGACTACGAGCGGGTGCTCAAGCAGCGCAACGCCCTGTTGAAGACCGCCGCGATGGCCCGCCGGGCCGGCGGCGGCAAGGGCGCCGACCTGTCCACCCTGGAGGTCTGGGACGGCCACCTGGCCCGCGCCGGGGCCGAGCTGACGGCCTTCCGGATCCAGCTGGTGGCCGCCCTGCAACCACTGGTGACGGGGGCGTACGGCCGGGTGGCCCCGGGTGGCGGGGAGACCGTCCTGGAGTACCGCAGCTCCTTCGAGGGCGAGCTGCCGAGCAGTCGGGAGCAGGCCGAGGAGCAGCTGCTGGCGGCGTTGCAGGCGGTCCGCAAGCAGGAGGTCGAGCGGGGGATCACCCTGGTCGGCCCGCACCGGGACGAGCTGGTGCTCAAGCTGGGCCCGCTGCCGGCCAAGGGCTACGCCAGCCACGGCGAGTCCTGGTCGTTCGCGCTGGCGCTCCGGCTGGCCTCGTACGAGTTGCTGCGCGCCGACGGCGGCGAGCCGGTGCTGGTCCTGGACGACGTGTTCGCCGAGCTGGACGCCGCCCGCCGGGACCGGCTGGCCGAGCTGGTGGCCGACGGCGAGCAGGTGCTGGTGACCGCGGCGGTGGCCGAGGACGTGCCGAAGGCGCTGGCCGGCGCCCGTTTCGCGGTCTCCGACGGCGCCGTGCGCCGGGTCGACGCCTGAGCCCCCGAGCCGTAACGACCCGAGCCGTAACGACCCGGTCCGACCGGATCCGTCGCGACCTGACCTGCCCCGTACCGAAGCTTTGCCGTCGGCACCCGCACCGCGGTGGGTGCCGACGTCCGGCGTGCGTGCGCTCCCGTAGGCTGGACGGCTCATCGGGTTGTCCACAGGCTGGGGAAAGGAGATCGCCGTGAGCGATTCGGCGGAGACCTCCCTCGGCCCCGGCGCCGCCGGGCCCACCGGTGCCGACCTCGCCCGCTCCGCGCTGAGGGCGGCCCGGGCCCAGGCCCGCCAGCGCGGTGAGCAGGTCCAGCAGAAGCGCGAGGCGAAGCGGCACGGGCTGCGCAGCGGCGCCCGCTCGGACGGCCGCGACCCGGTGCCGCTGGGGGCGGCACTGAACCGGCTGCTGACCGAGCGCGGCTGGGAGTCCTCCGCCGCGGTCGGCGGGGTGATGGGCCGTTGGCCGCAGATCGTCGGCCCGGACATCGCCGCGCACTGCCACCCCTCTTCCTACGACGAGGCCGCCGCGGTGCTCACCGTGCAGTGCGACTCCACCGCGTGGGCGACCCAACTGCGCTGGCTGGCACGCCAGTTGGTGGCCCGTCTGAACCACGAACTGGGCCACGGCACGGTCCGCACCATCAAGGTGCTCGGCCCGGCCGCGCCGGCCCGCGGCTACGGCCGGCTGCGCGCGCCGGGGAGCAAGGGCCCGGGCGACACCTGGGGCTGAGCCCGGCCGGCGGGGATCGCCCCCGGCCGGGATCGGACCACGATCTTCCGGAACCCCTGACGGCCCTTCCAGGCGCCTCCGGCCCCCCGGTCGAGTATCGGGACACGTCCAGAGGGGATTCAGGGCGGCATATCTGCCTTCAAGGGCTGCCAAACGCCCATCTATGTCAGTCGTACCGGTAGACTGAGAGCCAAACACTGTTGCTAGTGGCAACCGAGTCGAAACGCCGTGGTCGCACGCCCGCCCGCACGGGGCTGGAATGCGGCCCGCGCTGTGCCAGAGAGGGCGCTTCGTGGCCGATTCCGGCAACCCCAGCCAGACCCCAGACCAGAACGACCAGGCTTCCTACACCGGTAGCAACATCCAGGTGCTGGAAGGCCTCGACGCCGTCCGCAAGCGCCCCGGCATGTACATCGGTTCCACCGGTGAGCGTGGCCTGCACCACCTGGTGCAGGAGGTCGTGGACAACTCCGTCGACGAGGCGATGGCGGGGTACGCCGACACCATCGACGTCACGATCATGCCCGACGGCGCCATCCGCTGCGTCGACAACGGCCGAGGCATCCCGGTGGACATCGTCCCCGGCCAGGACAAGCCGGCCGTCGAGGTCGTGCTCACCGTCCTGCACGCGGGCGGCAAGTTCGGCGGCGGCGGCTACGCCGTCTCCGGCGGTCTGCACGGTGTCGGCGTCTCGGTGGTGAACGCGCTGTCCACCCGGCTCTCGGTGGAGATCCACAAGGACGGCCACATCTGGACCCAGGACTACAAGATGGGCGCGCCGACCGCCCCCCTGGTCAAGGGTGCCGAGACCGACCGCACCGGCACCACGGTGACCTTCTGGGCCGACCCGGACATCTTCGAGACCACCGTCTACTCCTTCGAGACGCTGTCGCGGCGCTTCCAGGAGATGGCCTTCCTCAACAAGGGCCTGTCGATCTCGCTGACCGACGAGCGCCCCGAGCACGTGGACGAGGAGGGCAAGCCGCTCTCCGTCACGTACAAGTACGACGGCGGCATCGCCGACTTCGTCGCCCACCTCAACTCCCGCAAGGGCGAGGTCATCCACCCCTCGGTGATCGACTTCGAGGCGGAGGACAAGGACAAGGCGATCTCGGTGGAGATCGCGATGCAGTGGAACTCCTCCTACACCGAGGGGGTCTACAGCTTCGCCAACACCATCCACACCCACGGCGGCGGCACCCACGAGGAGGGCTTCCGCGCCGCGCTGACCGGCCTGGTCAACCGCTACGCGCGGGACAAGAAGCTGCTCCGCGAGAAGGACGACAACCTCTCCGGCGAGGACATCCGCGAGGGCCTGACCGCGATCATCTCGGTCAAGCTCGGCGAGCCGCAGTTCGAGGGCCAGACCAAGGACAAGCTCGGCAACACCGAGGCGAAGACCTTCGTCCAGAAGGTCGTCCACGAGCAGCTCAACGACTGGCTGGACCGCAACCCCACCGAGGCTTCGGACATCATCCGCAAGTCCATCCAGGCCGCCACCGCGCGCGTCGCCGCCCGCAAGGCCCGCGACCTGACCCGCCGCAAGGGCCTGCTGGAGTCCGCCTCGCTGCCGGGCAAGCTCTCGGACTGCCAGTCCAAGGACCCCTCCGAGTGCGAGATCTTCATCGTCGAGGGTGACTCCGCCGGCGGCTCGGCCAAGCAGGGCCGTGACCCGCGCACCCAGGCCATCCTGCCGATCCGCGGCAAGATCCTGAACGTGGAGAAGGCCCGGATCGACAAGGTGCTGCAGAACACCGAGGTCCAGGCACTGATCTCGGCCTTCGGCTGCGGCATCCAGGAGGACTACGACGAGTCCAAGCTGCGGTACCACAAGATCGTCCTGATGGCCGACGCCGACGTCGACGGACAGCACATCCGCACCCTGCTGCTCACCCTGCTGTTCCGCTTCATGCGGCCGCTGGTCGAGTCCGGGTACGTCTACCTCGCCATGCCCCCGCTGTACAAGATCAAGTGGGGCAAGGACGACTTCGAGTACGCCTACTCCGACCGCGAGCGCGACGCCGTGATCGCGGCGGGCGTCGAGGCCGGCCGCCGACTGCCCAAGGACGACGCGATCCAGCGCTTCAAGGGTCTCGGCGAGATGAACGCCGAGGAGCTCCGGGTCACCACCATGGACGCCGAGCACCGCCTGCTGCTGCAGGTCACCCTGGAGGACGCCGCCCGTGCCGACGAGCTGTTCTCCGTGCTGATGGGCGAGGACGTCGAGGCGCGCCGCTCCTTCATCCAGCGCAACGCCAAGGACGTCCGCTTCCTGGACGTGTGACGCCTGCGAACCAGGCCCCGCACGTACCAGTCCGCGTGAAAGGAAACTGACCACCAGTGGTCGACGACAACCGTCCCGAAGGCGACCAGCCCGAGACTCCCGAGACCCCCGCAGCCGAGGCCGCCACCCAGGTGACCATGCGGATCGAGCCGGTCGAGCTCGAGACCGAGATGCAGCGCTCGTACCTCGACTACGCGATGAGCGTGATCGTCAGCCGGGCGCTCCCCGAGGTCCGCGACGGCCTCAAGCCGGTGCACCGCCGCGTGCTCTACGCGATGTACGACGGCGGGTACCGGCCCGAGAAGGGCTACTACAAGTGCGCCCGCGTCGTCGGCGACGTGATGGGCAACTACCACCCGCACGGTGACACCTCGATCTACGACACCGTGGTCCGCCTGGCCCAGCCGTGGTCGATGCGGATGCCGCTGGTGGACGGCAACGGCAACTTCGGCTCCCCGGGCAACGACCCGGCCGCGGCCATGCGCTACACCGAGTGCAAGATGATGCCGCTGGCCATGGAGATGATGCGCGACATCGACGAGGAGACCGTCGACTTCGCGGCCAACTACGACGGCCGCTCCCAGGAGCCGACCGTCCTGCCCGCGCGCATCCCCAACCTGCTGGTCAACGGCTCCACCGGCATCGCGGTCGGCATGGCCACCAACATCCCGCCGCACAACCTCCGCGAGGTCGCCTCCGGCGCGCTCTGGTACCTGGAGAACCCCGAGGCCTCCTCCGAGGAGCTGCTGGAGGCCCTGATCGAGCGGATCAAGGGCCCCGACTTCCCGACCGGCGCGCTGATCGTCGGCCGCCGCGGGATCGACGACTACTACCGCACCGGCCGCGGCTCGGTCACCATGCGCGCCGTGGTCGAGGTCGAGGAGATCCAGGGCCGCCAGTGCCTGGTGATCACCGAGCTGCCGTTCCAGGTCAACCCGGACAACCTCGCCCTCAAGATCGCCGACCTGGTCAAGGACGGCAAGATCGCCGGCATCGCCGACGTCCGGGACGAGTCCTCGTCCCGCACCGGCCAGCGCCTGGTGGTCGTGCTCAAGCGCGACGCGGTCGCCAAGGTCGTGCTCAACAACCTGTACAAGCACACCGAGCTGCAGACCAACTTCGGCGCCAACATGCTGGCCCTGGTCGACGGCGTGCCGCGCACGCTGTCGCTCGACGCCTTCATCCGGCACTGGGTCAACCACCAGGTCGAGGTCATCGTCCGGCGCACCAGGTTCCGCCTGCGCAAGGCCGAGGAGCGCGCCCACATCCTGCGCGCGCTGCTCAAGGCCCTGGACCTGATCGACGAGGTCATCGCGCTGATCCGGGCCTCGGCCAGCGCCGACGCCGCCCGCACCGGCCTGATGGGCCTGCTGGACATCGACGAGCTCCAGGCCAACGCGATCCTGGAGATGCAGCTGCGCCGGTTGGCCGCCCTGGAGCGCCAGCGGATCATGGACGAGCACGACGAGCTGCAGCGCAAGATCGACGAGTACAACGCCATCCTGGCCTCGCCGACCCGCCAGCGCGAGATCATCTCCGAGGAGCTCGGCGCGATCGTCGAGAAGTACGGCGACGAGCGCCGCTCGACCCTGATCCCCTCGGACGGCGACCTCTCCATCGAGGACCTCATCGCCGAGGAGGACATCGTCGTCACGATCACCCGTGGCGGCTACGTCAAGCGGACCCGCTCCGACCTCTACCGCTCGCAGAAGCGCGGCGGCAAGGGCGTGCGCGGTGCCCAGCTCAAGCAGGACGACATCGTCGACCACTTCTTCGTGACGACGACCCACAACTGGATCCTGTTCTTCACCAACAAGGGCCGGGTCTACCGCGCCAAGGGCTACGAGCTGCCGGACGCCGGCCGCGACGCCCGCGGCCAGCACGTGGCCAACCTGCTGGCCTTCCAGCCGGGGGAGCACATCGCCCAGGTGATGGCCGTCCGCACCTACGAGGACAAGCCGTACCTGGTCCTGGCCACCCGGGCCGGCCTGGTGAAGAAGTCCCCGCTCAAGGACTACGACTCCCCGCGCTCCGGCGGCCTGATCGCGATCAACCTGCGCCAGGACGACGAGGGCCGGGACGACGAGCTGATCGGCGCCGAGCTGGTCTCCTCCGAGGACGACCTGCTGCTGGTCTCCAAGAAGGCCCAGTCGATCCGCTTCACCGCCACCGACGACGCCCTGCGGCCCACCGGCCGCGCCACCTCCGGCGTCAAGGGCATGGCCTTCCGCGAGGACGACGAGCTGCTCTCGATGAACGTCGTCCGCCCGGGGACGTACGTCTTCACCGCCACGGACGGCGGCTACGCCAAGCGGACCGGTGTGGACGAGTACCGTGTCCAGGGACGCGGCGGCTACGGCACCAAGGCGGCGAAGATCGTCGAGGGCCGGGGCTCGCTGGTCGGCGCACTGGTGGTCGACGACACCGACGAGATCATGGCGATCACCCTCTCGGGCGGCGTGATCCGCACGAGGGTTTCCGAGGTTCGTGAAACCGGACGTGACACCATGGGCGTCCAACTGATCAACCTCGGAAAGCGCGACGCGGTGGTGGGCATGGCCCGCAACGCGGAGGCCGAGGACGAGGAGACGGCGGAGGACGAGGTCGCCGGCACCGAGTCCACCGAGACGACCGAAGGTGCGGGGACGGCGGTCGGCGGCGACGCCGAGGTCTGAACCGAACCGCAGACCGGTGCCGCCGCGTCCAGAAGAGTGGACGCGGCGTCACCGGACGCCGACCAGTTCCGGGCAATCCCGCCGGGCGCTGGATGACGAGTGACGGATCAGGGCGCCGCCCTGGTGGGAAGTGCGGGAGGACCAGGTGAGTGGAGCCACGGGTGCTGCGGGAGGACCCGCCGGCGGCCGTCCGGGCGCGCAGGGCGGGGGGTCGTACGGCGTTCCGGGGCAGCCGCCGACCGAGCACTCGGCCGCGTCCACCTCGCTGATGCCGCCGGTCGGCGGAGCGGGCCAGGCCGGACAGAGCGGCTTCTCGCAGCCGACGACGTACACCAAGGGGCAGCCGACCCCGGCCAGGGGCACCCGGACCGGCGGCAACACCCCGCCCGGAGGCACCCCGGTGCCCGGTGCGGCGCGTCGCCCCGCCGCCGCCCCGGCGACCGTCGGGGGCGGCCTCGGCCGGACCCGCAAGGCCCGGCTGCGGGTGACCAAGGTCGACCCGTGGTCGGTGATGAAGGTCAGCTTCCTGCTGTCGCTGGCCGTCGGCATCATCATCATCGTGGCCTCGGCCGTGCTGTGGATGACCCTGGACTCGCTCGGCGTCTTCGACTCGCTGACCAAGACCCTCAAGGACGTCACCGGCGGCGGCGCGGACAACGCCAGCAGCCAGCTGAACCTGATGGACTACATCGGCTTCGGCAAGGTCATGATGTTCACCACGCTGATCGCGGTGGTCGACGTGGTGCTGCTGACCGCGCTCTCCACGCTGTCGGCCTTCATCTACAACGCGGCGGCCGGATTCACCGGCGGCGTCGAGCTCACCCTGGCCGAAGAGGACTGATCCGGCCGGATCCTGACCCCTGGTCAATTCACCGTCCGCGGACGGAATGTACGGGCCCCGCAGGCTGTTGCAGCCTGCGGGGCCCGTCGGCATTTCGGGTGACAGCCGGCTCCCGCGGCGTGCCGCCCGGAAACGGGCCGGCCGCGGTGGGATTAGCTGGACGCCGCCCGTTCCCACCCGTGGGAGTGCCGCAGGCCGCCCCGGTCGGTCGACCGGGTCAGGAGGGTTTCCGCAGGAAGGCTGGACGGAGGCGCGCGGTGGCGAAGCTCGCAGATCAACTGGTCGAGGCCCTGGACGGGCTGTTGGGCATCCCGATCCCCTTGCGGGTGCAGGCCTGGGACGGCAGTGTCGCCGGGCCGCCCGGAGCACCCACCCTGGTGCTGCGCAACCGCAGGGCGCTACGCCGGCTGATGTGGCAGCCGGGCGAGCTGGGCCTGGCCCGGGCCTACGTCTCGGGGGACCTCGACCTCGCCCCCGGCACCGACCTCTACGAGACGCTCTCCGAGGTCGCCCGCTTCGCCGAACTCCCCGAGATCCGCACCATGGCCCTCGGGCCGCGCGACGTCCTCGGCGCCGCGGGCCGCCGGGCGGTCGCCGCGGCCCTCCGGGCCGGGGCGGTCGGCCCGGAGCCCACCCCGCCCCCGGAGGAGGTCCGCCGGGCCCAGGGGCGGCTGCACAGCCGCGGCCGGGACCGCGCCGCCATCAGCCACCACTACGACGTCGGGAACGACTTCTACGGCCTCGTGCTGGGCTCCTCGATGGTCTACTCGTGCGCCTACTGGACGCCCGAGGCGAAGAGCCTGGAGGCCGCCCAGGAGGCCAAGCTCGACCTGATCTGCCGCAAGCTCGGCCTGCGGCCCGGGATGCGGCTGCTGGACGTCGGCTGCGGCTGGGGCTCGCTGCTGCTGCACGCGGCCGAGCACTACGGGGTCACCGCGGTCGGCGTCTCGATCTCCACCGAGCAGGTCGCGCTGGCCCGCGCCCGGGTCGAGGAGGCCGGCCTGGCCGACCGGGTGGAGGTCCGGCTCCAGGACTACCGGGAGATCACCGACGGCCCCTTCGACGCGATCTCCAGCGTCGGGATGGCCGAGCACGTCGGCGCGGAGCAGTACCGGGTGTACGCCGACGGCCTGTTCCGGCTGCTGGCGCCCGGCGGCCGGCTGCTCAACCACCAGATCGCCCGGCGCCCCGACCACCCCGGCGAACCGCACCGCACCAGCCCCTTCATCGACCGCTACGTCTTTCCGGACGGCGAGCTCTCCCCGGTCGGTTCCACCGTGGCCCGGCTGGAGGAGGCCGGCTTCGAGGTCCGGGACGTCGAGGCGCTGCGCGAGCACTACGCGCTGACCCTGCGCGAGTGGGTGGCCAACCTGGAGGCGCACTGGACGGAGGCGGTCCGGCTGGTCGGCCTCGGCCGCGCCCGGGTCTGGCGGCTGTACATGGCGGCCTCCGCGCTGGCCTTCGAGCAGAACCGGATCGGGGTGAACCAGATCCTCGCCGTCCGCAGCACCGAGGAGGGCGGCTCGGGCCTGCCGCCGACCCGTGAGGAATGGCTGGTGCGCCCGGCCGCCGAGGTCACTGCCGCGACCCCGGTCGGAACGGATTTGGGGGATCGGCGGTCGGTCCGCTAATCTTTCAGTGCGGCAAGGGCCTATAGCTCAGACGGTTAGAGCGCTTCCCTGATAAGGAAGAGGCCACAGGTTCAAGTCCTGTTAGGCCCACCACCGCGAAGGGCCCGGAGTGATCCACTCCGGGCCCTTCGACGTTTTCGCAGATCGGGCGGCTTCCGGTACGCTCTGTGTGCAGCGAGGGCCTATAGCTCAGACGGTTAGAGCGCTTCCCTGATAAGGAAGAGGCCACAGGTTCAAGTCCTGTTAGGCCCACCGCCCCGAAGGGCCCGGAGTGATCCACTCCGGGCCCTTCGACGTTCCCCGGCGGACCGCCCCTGACGAGGGCTTCCCGGGCGGACCGGGTGCGGACGATCCGTACGACATGAGGTGCGGCGTCAATCCTCGGACCGGACCGCCGGGTTGACGGTGCCGGTGGCTGGTCACGATTGGGACACCGGTGTGTATCATCGGCCGCAAGGGCAGTCCGGCACCCGACAGCCCGTTCGCGCTCGAAACACATCTGGACTCGTCGGCCCGGTCGGTCCGGCCGGAGCACCGGCTCCTGAGTCCGCCAACGCTAGAAGGACGAGGTCCCGCGGTGAAGAAGCTCCTCCTGGTCGCCCTGGTCGCCCTCGGCGGCTTCTTTGTCTACCGTCAGGTCCAGGCGGACCGCGCCGAGCAGGACCTGTGGACCGAGGCCACCGACCCGGTTCCGGCCGGTCGCTGAGCCCCGGACGATCTGACGATCGACGGTCTTCGGAGGCGCTGACCGGCGCCTCCCGAACCGGTCGGCCCGCTCACTCGATCGGACCGGCCGGTTCCCCCAGGGGGACGGCTCTCGGAAACACGCCGGAACCCGGTACGCTAGTGCCCGTCGGCACGCGCCGTGCCGTCGAGGGGCATTAGCTCAGTTGGTAGAGCGCTGCCTTTGCAAGGCAGATGTCAGGAGTTCGAGTCTCCTATGCTCCACAGCGCCTGAACGGCGGTCGACCCTTCCGGGTCGGCCGCCGTTCGGCGTTCCCGGGGTCCTAGGGCGTGTCGTCCTCGGTGGGCTCGGCGGCTCCGGCCGCCTCCTCGGGGGTGAGGCCGTTCACCGGGGAGGTGGCGGCGGTCGCGCCGGCCGGCCGGTGGGACTGCGGGGCCGGGGGCTCGACCAGCCACTCCGGGTTGCTGTGCCGACGCCACCACTGCCAGGCGACCAGCCCGCCGCCGACCGCCAGCACCCCGGCCAGCAGCAGCCCGGCCGTCGTCCGGCCGCCGCACCGCTGCTGCCGCTTCGCGTTCCGGGCGGCCAGCTCGTTGATCTCGGCCGAGCTGACGTGGCCCTGGAGGGCGGTCAGCGCGGCGGCGCCGCGGGACTGGGCCTCGTGGGCGACCGGGGAGACCGCGGCCCGGGCCTCCTCGACGGCCTGGGCGACCCTGGGGCCGACCGTGCCGCGCGCCTGGTCGGCGGCGCGGGCGGCGGACAGGCGGGCCGCCAGAGCGGCCTCCTGGGCCCGGTGGAGGGCCCGCAGGGTGTTCTGCTGGGCCTCGGGCGGCAGGTTGGCGAAGGCCTGGCCGAACTGCGGGGCGAGGTGCCGGTCGTACTGGACACGGAGGGTGTGGGCGGCCTGGGCGGCCTTGGGGCCGAGGGCGTCCAGGGCGGGCCCGAGGCGCTGCTTGGCGCCGTCCGCGAACTGTGCGGCGGAGTCCCGGGTCCTGGTGGCGGTGTCACGGGCCGAGTCCGAAAAGCTCACGAGTCTCTCCTCCTGGTGGCGTCCTTTATGCACATATCCACCTGAATGCTGATCATGCATCCGGATTTGTTCACCGGCACGCCGGGGTGGGCCGTACGCGGGCCCCTGCGGGGCCGTTCGGGGGCCCTGCGGGGCACCGCCGCAGTAGGCTGGCGGCTTCGGTGGTCGGCCAGGGGAAGGGGTAGCCGCTGATGCTCCCGGACGAGCCGCGAGGGTCCACGGACCGGTCCCCCGGGGCCGGGCAGCCCGACTGCCACCGGCACCCGGGGACGCCCACCGGGATCTCCTGCACCCGCTGCGAGCGGCCGATCTGCCCGCAGTGCATGGTGGCCGCCGCGGTGGGCTTCCAGTGCCCCGAGTGCGTCGGCGACGGGCACGCCGGGGCGCGGCGGGCCACCACCCGCTTCGGCGGGGCGCCGACCCTGGACGGCGGACTGGTGACCCGGACGCTGGTCGGGATCAACGTGGTGGTCTGGGTGCTGGCCGCGTACGTCCTCAACCCGCGCCTGGGCGAGGTCTGGTCGCTGGCCAGCGCCGGCCGGGCGCACGACGGGGGGCCGTACGGCGTCGCCGACGGCCCGGGCCAGTGGTACCGGCTGCTGACCGCCACCTTCCTGCACCTGGAGTGGTGGCACATCGGGCTGAACATGCTGGTGCTGCTGTGGCTCGGCCCCCCGCTGGAGGAGGCGCTCGGGCGGCTGCGCTTCCTGGCCCTCTACCTGCTCGCCGGGCTGGGCGGCAGCACCTTCGCCTTCCTGGTGGCGGGGGGCTGGATGAACTCGGTGGGGGCCTCCGGGGCCGTCTTCGGCCTGATCTCCGCCACGATCCTGATGCAGCTGCGGGACCGGGGCCCGGTCGCCCCGGCGGTGGCCTTCCTGGTCTTCAGCCTGGTGGTGACCTTCGCCCGCCCGACCATCGACTGGCGGGCGCACATCGGCGGCCTGGTGGTCGGCGGCCTGGTCGCCTTCGGCCTGATGTACGCCCCGCGCGAGCGGCGCGCCCTGGTCCAGTGGCTGACGCTGGCCGGCGCGGTGGCCCTGGAAGCGGTGCTGCTGCTGACCGGGATGGCCCTGTACGGCGCGTGACGCCCCGGACATTTGTCCACAGCGGGTGCGGAGTTGTGCACAGGCCGTGCGGTGATCGGGCTGTGGACTGTTGTTCTACGCGTGTCCTGCTGTGCGGTTCGTCCGCGTCCCGGGAGTTGTGCACAGCTGTGGACGGTGGTGCGGCGCGAAGTTATCCACAGGCCGTGGGGACTTTTCCCCAGTGTGGATAACCATGTGGATAAGCCCGACCGTCCGATGGTGGGACGGTCCGATGATGGGCGTGCCGATGACACCGCGACCGGTCGCGGGCACGCCTGAGCGCCACTCCGGGACCGGGGTCCGGAGCGGCGCTCAGGACTCGGGATCGAGCCTCAGGACGCGCGGAGCGTCACTTCCACTGGGTGGAGACGCCGAACCCGGCCGCGATGAAGCCGAAGCCGACCAGGATGTTCCAGTTCCGCCAGCTCTCCACCGGGTAGCTGCCGCTGGTCACGTAGTAGGTGACGATCCACACCAGGCCGATCAGGAACAGTGCCAGCATCAGCGGTGCGACCCAACTACGGCCCGAGCTGATCTTCACCGCGGTCGTAGCCGGCGGGGTGTAGTCGGACTTCTTGCGGAGTCGAGACTTCGGCACGAGGAGCTCTCCTGTCGATGCGCTGTGAGACCGCGCAGGGGTGCAGCGGGCGAGACGCCGACGGACGGTCGAGGAGAGTGCTCTGGGACCACTCCCACGCCTGCCACCGGCGTCCGTTAGCGTAGTGGCTCGGCGGGTCTCAAGGAGATAAGGGTACGGTGACTAATTTGTCGATTCCCCCCGGGAAGGCCGTCACCCCCCGTTCCGGCACCCGAATTGTCGGACGTGCCCTGACCTGCACCGTGTTCGCGCTCGCCGGTCTGCTCTTCTACATCAGCGCGCAGACCGCCCGCGGCACCGACCTGCGGACCGACAACTCGCTGCTGAGCCTCGGCGACGTCATCCGCCAGCGCAGCGGGCAGAACCAGCAGGCGCAGTCCCAGCTGGCCGACCTCCAGTCCCGGGCGCAGGAGCTCACCGAGCAGCAGGGCCACGACCCCGCCGACACGGCCCGGCTGGACGGCCTGCGGCTCGGCGCGGCCCTGGAGCCGCTCCAGGGCGGCGGGTTGACCGTCACCCTCAACGACGCCCCGCCGAACGCCACCGCGCGCATCCCCGGGGTCCCGGAGCCCGGCGTCAACGACCTGGTCATCCACCAGCAGGACATCCAGGCCGTGGTCAACGCGCTGTGGCGGGGCGGCGCGGCCGGCGTCCAGGTGATGGACCAGCGGCTGATCTCCACCAGCGCCGTCCGCTGCGTCGGCAACACCCTGCTGCTCCAGGGCCGGGTCTACTCCCCGCCGTACGTGGTCAAGGCGGTGGGCCGGACCGACGCCCTGCGGTCGGCCGTCGAGGGGGACCCGACGATCCGCAACTACCTGCAGTACGTCCAGGCGTACGGCCTGGGCTGGAAGGTCCAGGAGAGCGGGGACCTCACGCTGCCCGGGTACTCCGGCACGACCGAGCTCCGGTCCGCGGGCGGCCAGCCGTAACGCGGCGGCAGTAGGGGTGGACCGGCCTCACGGCCGTGGATACCGGGTCTACTCTTGAGCCCAGTCCGCTACCTAGAGGGAGCACCATGTACGGCTTCATCTGGCGTCACCTCCCGGGGAACGCCCTGGTCAAGGCCGTCATCTCGGTGCTCCTGATCCTGGGGATCGTCTACCTCCTCTTCACCTACGTCTTCCCGTGGGCGGAACCGCTGCTCCCCTTCGGCGACGTCACAGTGGACGGCGGCGACGGCGCCCCGGCCGGCTGACCCGGCCGGCCCGGAACTTCCCCCCAGTACCGCATCCCACGGAGAGCACGCGCGCATGACCACCCAGTCGACCCCGCCCCGCATCCTGGTCGTGGACAACTACGACAGCTTCGTGTTCAACCTGGTCCAGTACCTGTACCAGCTCGGCGCCACCTGCGAGGTGGTGCGCAACGACGAGGTGACCGTCGAGCACGCCGTCCGCCGGGCGGGGGAGGAGGGCTTCGACGGGGTGCTGCTCTCCCCCGGGCCCGGATCGCCCGAGGAGGCCGGGGTCTGCATCGCGATGGTGCACCACTGCGCGGCGATCGGGCTGCCGGTGTTCGGCGTCTGCCTGGGCCTCCAGTCGATCGCGGTGGCGTACGGCGCGGTGGTCGGCCGGGCGCCCGAACTGCTGCACGGCAAGACCTCGCCGGTCGAGCACCAGGACGGCGGGGTGTTCGAGGGCCTGCCCTCGCCGCTGACCGCGACCCGCTACCACTCGCTGGCCGTCGACCCGGCCACCGTGCCGGACGAGCTGGTGGTCACCGCCCGGACCGGCAGCGGCGTGGTCATGGGCCTGCGGCACCGTGAACTGCCGGTCGAGGGCGTGCAGTTCCACCCCGAGTCGGTGCTGACCGAGGGCGGGCACCGGATGCTCGCCAACTGGCTGGCGGAGTGCGGCTTCCCGCAGGCCGTGGACCGGTCGGCCGGGCTCGCCCCGGTGATCGGCCGGGGCTGAGCCGCGTGACCGCGGTACGTCCGGAGGGGCGTTACCAGTCGGAGCAGGGCCCGTACGGCGGCCCGCCGCAGTACGCCGGCGGCCCGTACCAGGGCGCGGAGCCCGGTGCCCCGCAGTACGGCGCCCCGCAGTACGGCGGGGCCGTGCAGGCCCGGCCGTACCCGGGGGAGCCGGCCGCTGCGGGCGCGCCCGAGGACGGCTGGGGCGTCTACGAGCAGGCCGAGCGGCCCGTCGAGGGCGGGCCCGAGTACCCGTGGCTGCCCGACCAGACCCTCCAACTGCGGCTGCCCGTCGAGGGCGGCGACCCGGCGGCCGAGCCCGTCTCGCCCACCGGCGGCCGGGCCGAGCGCCGGCGGGCCGCCCAGGGCCGGACCGCCGTCCGCACCGGCGGCGGCCGGCGCCGCGCCAAGGGCCGGGGAGCCGCGGGGCCCCGCCCCAAGGAGTCCGCGGTCGTGGTGGCGGCCCGCCTCGTCGGCGAGCTGTGCATCACCCTCGGCGCGGTGATGCTGCTGTTCGTCGCCTACCAGCTCTGGTGGACCAACGTGCAGGCCGACGCGGCCGCCAACAGTGCCCGGGACCAGCTGGAGCAGCAGTTCGACGCCCAGCCGCCCGGTGCGGGGCAGCCCGCCGCCGACCCGAACAAGCCCGAGGCGTTCGCGCCCGGCAAGGGCTTCGCCATCGTCTACCTGCCCAAGCTGGGGTTGAAGTTCCCGATCGCCGAGGGCACCGACAAGGCGGCGGTGCTCGACAAGGGCCTGGTCGGCCACTACCCCGGCACCGGGATGCCGGGCGACCCGGCGGGCAACTTCGCGCTGGCCGCGCACCGCAACACCCACGGCGAGCCGTTCCGGTACATCAACGAGCTGGGCAAGGGCGACAAGGTCGTGGTGGAGACCGCGACCGGGTACTACACGTACGAGATCACCGGGGGGATCCCGCAGACCTCCCCCAGCAACGTGAGCGTGATCAAGCCGGTGCCGAACGGCTCCGGGTACGCCGGGCCGGGCCGCTACATCACGCTGACCACCTGCACCCCGGAGTTCACCTCCAAGTTCCGCCTCATTGTCTTTGGCAAGATGATCGAGGAGCGGCCGCGCAGTCAGGGCAAACCGGCCGCGATCACGGGCGGATAGCCGCCCGGTACCGGTTTCGGAGGGGGAGCACCGCAGATGCAGGACGACGGGACCACGCGGCCGGCCGGTACGGCGGAGGAGGCCTTCCCCCCACCGGGACGGGAGGGCCGCAAGGGCCGTGGCCGGGCGCTGGCCGCGCTCGGGGTGTTCGGCGAGCTGCTGATCACCCTGGGCCTGGTGCTCGGCCTGTTCGTGGCCTACTCGCTCTGGTGGACCAACGTGCAGGCGGACGCCTCCGCCGCGCACGCCGCGGACCGGCTGCGCGGCTCCTGGGCGGCCGGTCCGACCGCCGGCCCGCCGGGCGGGAGCGGCACGGCGCCCGCGCCCGCCGCGGTGCCCGCGATCGGGGACGACGTGGGCTTCCTGCACGTCCCGGCGATGGGCCGGGACTTCCAGGTGCTGATCCGGATGGGTACCTCCACCGCCGTCCTGGACGAGGGCGTGGCGGGCGTCTACGAGCAGCCCTACAAGTCCGCGATGCCCTGGGACGAGACGGGCAACTTCGCGCTGGCCGCCCACCGGGACGGCCACGGTGCCAAGTTCCACGACCTGGACGCCGTCCAGCGGGGCGCCGCGATCGTGGTGGAGACCAAGGACAAGTGGTACGTCTACAAGGTCGACAACACCCTGCCGGAGACCTCCAAGTACGACACCGGCATCGTCGCGCCCGTCCCGGTGAGTTCCGGGTACGCCGGCCCCGGCCGGTACATCACCCTGACCACCTGCACGCCGGTGTACACCTCGCGCTACCGGATGGCCGTCTGGGGGAGCCTGGTCCGGGTGGACCCCATGGACGCCAAGCGCACCCCGCCGCCGGAGCTGCGCTGATCCGAGGGCCCGTCGCGATCTCCGCGACGGGCCCTCGGGCGTTCTCACCGCTCCAGCTCCCCGGTGTCAGAACCAGGGGAAGAGGGGCGGCTTAGTTGTTGCCCCCTTTGCCGGGGGGTGTGGTGTTGGGGTCCCCCCCTTTGGCCGGATCGGCCGGCCGGGTGATCAGCTGCACCTGGGTGTTCGGGTCCACCTGGCTGCCGGCGCCCGGGTTGCTTTGCACCACGACCGCGTTCGGGTCCTGCGGACCGGCGATCACGGTGTAGGTCAGGCCGAGCTTCGCCAGCTTGTCGCCGGCGTCCGAGAGCTTGACGTTCTGCAGCGGCGGGATCTGCGGCTTGTCCGGCGCCTTGAAGATCGTCAGGATGATCTTGGTGTTGGCCGGGACCTTGGTGTTGGCCTGGACCGACTGCTGGGCCACGGTGTTGGCCTTGGTCGGGTCGTTGGTGGTCGTGGTCTTCGAGGCGTCCACCTGGAAGCCGGCGGCCTGCAGCGTGTTCGTCGCGTCGTCCTTCTGCGCGCCGACCACGTTCGGGACGGTCTGCTTGGTCTTGCCCTGGGAGACCGTGAGCTTGACCGGGGCGCTCGGGTCAGCGGAGGTGCCGGCCGGGGGGTCCTGGGAGAGCACGGTGTCCTGCGGCGCGGTGTCGTCGTCCTTGTAGTCCGGCGTGGCGATGTTGGTGAAGCCGGCCGCCGTCAGGGCCTGCATCGCCTGGTCCTTGGTCTTGCCGGTCACGGTCGGCATCTGGGTCTTGGCCGGACCGGAGGAGACCTGCACGGTGAGGTGGGCGTCCTCGGCGACCGAGGTGCCCGCCGTCGGGGTCTGGGTGCAGACCTGGTCCTTCTTGACGTTGGTGTCCGGGCAGGCGATCTTGTCGCCCTCGGTGACCACCAGCTTGGAGCCGGCCGCGGCCGCGGCGGTCCTGGCGTCCGCCAGGCTCTTGCCGACCAGGTTCGGCGCCGTGACCTTCGGGGCGTCCTTGGTGCCCTTGTCGCTGAACATCGCCTGGGCCACGAAGAAGGTGCCGACCAGGACCAGCACGGCGGCCACCGCCAGGACGATCCAGGAGGTGTTGCTCTTCTTCTGCCGGTCGTCGCCGCGCCGGCCGCCCCGGCCGTAGCCGTCGTCGTAGCCGTCGTGGCCGCCCGCGCCGCCGGCGGAGGTCTGGCCGTAGCCGTCGTCCTGGTAGCCGGAGGCCTGCGGCAGCATGGTGGTCGGGCCGCCGGGCTGCTGCGGCAGCACGTTGGTCTGGCCGTACGGGTCGTGCTGCTGCGGGTAGCCGTTCTGGTCGTAGCCGTACCCGGCGGCGCCCATGCCGTAGGCGGCCTGCTGGGCGGCGGCGACCGGGAGGCCGTCGAGGAAGCGCTCGATGTCGTCGCGCATCTCGTCGGCGCTCTGGTACCGGTAGTCGCGCTCCTTGGCGAGCGCCTTGAGCACGATCGCGTCGATCTCCGGCCGCACCTCGGGGTCGAAGACCGACGGCGGCTGCGGCTCCTCCCGGACGTGCTGGTAGGCCACCGCGACCGGGGAGTCGCCGACGAACGGCGGCCGGACGGTCAGCAGCTCGTAGAGCAGGCAGCCGGTGGAGTAGAGGTCGGAGCGGGCGTCGACCTGCTCGCCCTTGGCCTGCTCGGGGGAGAGGTACTGGGCGGTGCCGATCACGGCCGAGGTCTGGGTCATGGTCATCCCGGCGTCGCCCATCGCGCGGGCGATGCCGAAGTCCATGACCTTGACGTTGCCCTGCCGGGTCAGCATCACGTTGGCCGGCTTGATGTCGCGGTGCACGATCCCGGCCCGGTGCGAGTACTCCAGGGCCTGGAGGATGCCGATGGTCATCTCCAGCGCCCGCTCGGGCAGCAGCCGGCGGCCGGAGTGCAGCAGCTCGCGCAGCGTGGACCCCTCGACGTACTCCATCACGATGTACGGGATGGAGATCCCGTCGATGTAGTCCTCGCCGGTGTCGTACACGGCGACGATCGCGGGGTGGTTCAGGGACGCCGCCGACTGTGCCTCGCGGCGGAAACGGGCCTGGAACGACGGATCCCGCGCCATGTCGGCCCGGAGCGTCTTCACTGCGACGGAACGGCCGAGCCGGGTGTCATGGCCGAGGTACACCTCGGCCATGCCGCCGCGTCCGAGGACGCCGCCGAGCTCGTACCTGCCGCCGAGGCGACGAGGCTCTTCCATAGTTCCGACCCTCTCCTTCACCCGCCGGTGAGGTTGTGACGTAGATGTCCCCGCACGCTCTGGGTGACGCCGCGCGGGCCGAGACCGGTTCTCCGGCCGGGCCGTGCACCGCCTCGCGGGCGGCAACGGGCACACCCGCTGCTGGCGGATACGCTACCGGTCGCACCGCACCGGACCGGAGTCAGCCGTCGGCCGATATCAGACCGGTATCCGGACGGGGGTGCCGATCGTGACTTTCGCCTCACCGTCGCCCTACTTGCCGAGCGCGGCCTGCATCACCGCCTTGGCGATCGGGGCCGCGAGGCGGCCGCCGCTGATGCCGTCGCGGTTCTGGGAGCCGTCCTCGACCACCACCGCGACCGCGACCGACTGGCCGTCCGAGGTCTTGGCCCAGGAGGTGAACCAGGCGAACGGCAGGCCGGCGTTGTCCTCGCCGTGCTGGGCGGTGCCGGTCTTGCCGCCGACCTGGAGACCGGGGATCTTGGCGTTGGTGCCGGTGCCGTTCTCGACCACCGAGACCATCAGGTCCTGCATCTTCTGCGCGGTGGCCGGGCTCATCGCCTGGGAGAACTGCTTCTCGGTGTGCTTGGAGATGGTGGTCAGCGAGGCCGAGCGCTCCTGGTCGACCAGGTACGGCTGCATCAGGCTGCCGTTGTTGGCGATCGCCGCGGAGACCATGGCCATCTGCAGCGGGGTGGCGCGGGTGTCGTGCTGGCCGATCGAGTCCTGGGCGGTGCCGTCCAGGCTGGGGCTGTCCGGGAAGATGCTCTTCTCCGAGCGGACCGGGGTGTCCACCGTGCTGTTGAAGCCGAACTTCTCGGCCTGCGCCCGCATCTTGTCCTTGCCGAGGTCGGCGCCCATCTTGGCGAAGACCGTGTTGCAGGACTGGTCCATCCCGGACTCGATGGTGGCGTTCTCGCAGCGCTCGTTGGGGCTCTCGTTCTTGAGCACCGTCTGGGTGTTGGGCAGGGTGTACGGGTCCGGCGTCTTCGTGGCGTCGTTGACGCCCTGGTAGAGGCCGTTCTCGAACGCGGCGGTGGCGGTGACCAGCTTGAAGGTCGAGCCGGGCGGGTAGGTCTCGCGCAGCGCCCGGTTGAGCATCGGCTTGTTCGGGTCCGCGTTGAGGTCCTGCCAGGACTTGGTGTCGCCGCTCTCGCCGCCGGCGAAGGTGCCCGGGTCGTAGGACGGGGTGGAGACCAGGGCCAGGATCGCACCGGTCTTCGGGTCGAGCGCGACCACCGCGCCCTTCTTGTCGCCCAGGCCGTCGAAGGCCGCCTTCTGCACCTTGGCGTTGATCGTCGTGACGACGTCGCCGCCGCGCTTCTGCTCGCCGGTCAGCATGTCCAGGGTGTTGCGGAAGAACAGCCGGTCGTCGGTGCCCGAGAGGATGCCGTCCTCCAGGTTCTCCAGCCCGCTGGAGCCGTAGGCCTGCGAGGAGTAGCCGGTGACCGGCGCGTACATCGCGCCGTCCTTCCAGGAGCGCTTGTACTTGTAGCGCAGGCCGTTCACGAAGTCGGAGTTGGTGACCGGCTGGCCGCTGACGATGATGTTGCCGCGCGGGTGGGCGTAGCGGTCGTACAGCTGGCGCTTGTTGTTCTTGTTGGAGGCCAGCGCGTCGGCCTGGACGCCCTGCACCCAGTTGGTGCGCACCATCAGCGCCAGGATCAGCACCAGGCAGAAGATCGAGACCCGTCGGATCGGCTTGTTCATCGGGCGGGTCCTCCCTGGCCCTCGGGGACCGGGGCCGGTTCGACCCCGGGACGTCGGGCGCTGTCGCTGATCTTGAGCAGGATCGCGACCAGCGCCCAGTTGGCGACCACGGACGAACCGCCCTGCGCGAGGAACGGCATGGTCATACCGGTCAGTGGGATCAGCCCGGTGACCCCGCCAGCCACCACGAAGACCTGCAGCGCCATCGCCGAGGCGAGCCCGACGGCGAACAGCTTGCCGAAGGGGTCGCGGGCGGCGAGGGCGGTGCGCAGGCCGCGCTGCACCAGCAGGGCGTACAGCAGGAAGATCGCCATCAGGCCGGTCAGTCCGAGTTCCTCGCCGAAGGAGCCCAGGATGAAGTCGCTCTTGGCGGCGAAGTTGATCAGCCAGGAGCGGCCCTGGCCGAGGCCGGAGCCGGTCACCCCGCCGGAGCCGAGCGCCATCAGCGACTGGCCGATCTGCTCGGTGGCGCCCTTGGGCGGGGTCGGCGCGAAGGCGGCCATCGGGTCGAGCCAGGCGTCGATGCGGACCTTGACGTGGCTGGTGGTCATGGCCACCGCGACCGCGCCGCCGACCGACATCAGCAGGCCGAACAGGATCCAGCTGGTCCGCTCGGTGGCGACGTAGAGCATCACCACGAACAGGCCGAAGAACAGGAAGGACGTGCCGAGGTCGTTCTCGAAGACCAGGATCAGCAGGCTGAGCAGCCAGATCACGACGATCGGGCCGAGGTCGCGGCCGCGCGGCAGGTACAGGCCCATGAAGCGGCGGCTGGCCAGTGCCAGGGCGTCCCGCTTGACCATCAGGTAGCCGGCGAAGAACACGGTCAGGACGATCTTGGCGAACTCGCCGGGCTGGATGGAGAAGCTGCCCATCCGGATCCAGATCTTCGCGCCGAAGTCCTCCGCCCGGGCCGGGAAGAAGGCCGGTGCGGCCAGCAGCACCAGCGCCACCACCATCGAGATGTAGGTGTAACGCTGCAGCACCCGGTGGTCCTTCAGGAAGACCATCACACCGATGAACAGGGTGACCCCGAGGGCCGACCACATCAGCTGGTTGCGGGCCGCCGGGAAGTTGCCGCTGAGCAGGTGGCCCGCCTTGTCCAGGCGCCAGATCATCACCACGCCCAGCCCGTTCAGCAGGGTGGCGATCGGCAGCATCAGCGGGTCCGCGTACGGCGCGAAGCGGCGCACCAGCAGGTGCGCGACCAGGGCCAGCGAGCCCATCCCGAGGCCGTAGCCGAGCATCCCGGTCGGGAGCCGGGAGTCCATCGCCAGGCCCACGTTGGCGTACGCCAGGATCGGCAGCAGCACGGCGAAGACCAGCAGGGCCAGTTCGGTGTTACGGCGGTTCGGTGCGCCCTGGAGCGAGATGGTGGTGTTGCCGCGGCGTCGCGGCACGACACGCCCGCCCGCCGCCCGGCGTCGGGAGCCGGTGCGGGCGGTGTCGCCGCTCAGGTCGTAGCTGCTCACGTGGTGACCGCTCCCTGACGGCCGGCGGGCCCGTTCCGGGCGGACCTATGTCGGATCAAGGACGTCACGGCTTCGGGCAGGCTTCGGCCCGGCTGCGCTCGTCGTCGGACAGTGCGGGTTGCTGGGGCGGCTGGGCCTGCTCGCTCGGGGCGGCCGCCGGGGGGGTGGCGTTCGGCGTCGGGGCGGCGGTGCCGGGGGCGGACGGGGTCGTCGTCGCGGACGGCGCGGCCGCGCCCGGGGAGCGGGGCTTCTCCCGCTCGCCGGGGGTGGTCGGGGTGGCGGCTACGAACGCGGTCCTGGTGGCCGTGGTGCCCTGGGTGCCCTGCGGGGCCGCGGTGTTCACGGTGGCGGCCTTCTGGCACAGCTTGGCCCAGTCCACCAGGGTGCCCATGGTCTTCTGGGCGTCCGACAGGCTGCCGACCGAGATGGTCCGGTTCACCTGGGCGCGCTGGTCCTGCGGCAGCCACTTCAACGGCGCGTCGCTGTGCGACTCGTGCACCGAGGACAGGCTCAGCCCGGCCAGGTTCTGGTTGACGCCCTGGTAGATGGCGACGTGGTCGCCGTCCTCGCCGATGTAGTACTGGTCCTGGGTCCACCGGTAGCCGAAGTACCCGGCGCCGCCGAGCAGGCCGAGCGTGACCAGGACGGCCAGCGGGACGGTCAGGCCCCGGCGCTTGCGCCGGGAGGGCTGCTCCCCGTCGAACTCCTCGGTGCCGTACACCGAGGGCTCGGCCGGGTAGCCGTAGCCGCCGTCGCCCTCGTAGCCCTCGGCGGGGCCGAAGGCGTTCCCGGCCGCGTCGTAGCCCTCGGCCGGGCCGAAGGCGCCCTGCGGGCCGCGGCCCAGGCCGGCGGCGCGGCCGGCCGGGGTGTCCGCGATCGAGCGGTCGGCGGCGGTCGAGGACGGCGGGGTCTCGGCGACCGCGCCGACGACCACCGGGACGTCGTTGAACTGGCCGCTCATGGTGTCCGTGGCGCCGACGTCGATGACGTCCGCCACGATGCAGGTGATGTTGTCCGGACCGCCGCCGCGCAGCGCGAGCTGGATCAGCTCCTGCACGGTCTGCTCGGGCGAGTAGTAGCTGCCCAGGGTGTCCTGGAGGGTCTGGTGGCTGACCGGGCCGGAGAGGCCGTCCGAGCAGATCAGGTAGCGGTCGCCGGCCCGGACCTCGCGGATCGAGAGGTCCGGCTCGACCTGGCCGCGGCCGTCCAGGGCCCGCATCAGCAGCGAGCGCTGCGGGTGGGTCTCGGCCTCCTCGGGTGTGATCCGGCCCTCGTCGACCAGGCGCTGCACCCAGGTGTGGTCCTGGGTGATCTGCACCAGCGAGCCGTCGCGCAGCAGGTAGGCGCGGGAGTCGCCGACGTGCACCAGGCCCATCCGCTGGCCGGTCCAGAGCATGGCCGTCAGGGTGCAGCCCATGCCCTCCAGCTGCGGGTCCTCCTCGACCATCTGCCGGAGCCGGTCGTTGGCGCCCTGGACGGCGTCGCCCAGCAGGGTCAGCAGGTCCGCGCCCGGCACGTCCTCGTCCAGCCGGACGATCGAGCCGAGCACCTCGGAGGAAGCGACCTCGCCGGCCGCGGCGCCGCCCATGCCGTCGGCCACGGCCAGCAGCCGCGGCCCGGCGTAGCCGGAGTCCTCGTTCCCCTCCCGGATCAGTCCCTTGTGGGAGCCGGCGGCGAAGCGCAGCACCAGGGTCATGCGACCTGTGCCCCCCTCTGGGTCTTGGACGGGATGCTGTCCCTCATGCGCTACTACTTCCGCAGTTCGATGACGGTCCTGCCGATACGGATCGGCGTGCCCGGCTGGAGCGGAGTGGGCGCGGTCAGGCGCTGCCGGTCCAGATAGGTGCCGTTGGTGGAGCCTAGATCCTCGACCGTCCACTGCCCAGTCTGATCCGGATAGATCCTGGCATGCCGGGAGGACGCGTAGTCGTCGTCCAGCACGATGGTCGAGTCGTGCGCCCGGCCCAGCGTGATGGTCTGGCCCTGGAGGGCGACCGTCGTTCCGGCCAGCGAGCCCTGGACGACCACCAGCTGGGTCGGGGCGCCGCGGCGGCGGCCGCCGCCGCCCTGGGTCTGGGCCGCCGGGGCGCTGTTGCCGGGGGCGGGGGCCGCGGGACGTCCGGGTGCCGAGGAGGGCGCCGCAGCGGCTCCGGACGCGGTGGCGGCACCGCCGCCGCGACGGGAGCTGCGGGGGTTCACCTTGGTGCCGAACAGGTCGCTGCGGATCACCTGGATCGCGACGATGACGAACAGCCACAGCACGGCCAGGAAGCCCAGCCGCATGACCGTGAGGGTCAGTTCTGACATGGCCGTCCCGCCAGTCGGTGAGCGAGGCGCGCGAACAACTCGGACACTACCCTTCGACCTGCCGGTAGACGATGGTGGTGGAGCCCACGACGATTCGGGAGCCGTCGCGGAGCGTAGCGCGCTGGGTGTGCTGCCCGTCCACCACGATGCCGTTGGTGGAGCCCAGGTCGAGGACCATCGAAGGGGTGCCCGGGCGGATCTCGGCGTGCTTGCGGGAGACCCCGGGGTCGTCGATCCGGACGTCCGCCTCGGTCGAGCGGCCGAGGACGCAGGCCGCGCCGGTGATCTGGTGGCGGGCGCCGTTCACCTCGATCCAGCGGCGGACCGAGGTGCCGTGGCCGGCTCCGGGGAAGGCGCGGACGTTGCCGCCGGCCGGAGGGCCCGGGGGCATCGCGGGGGGCGCGGCCGGCGGCGGGGGCGCGCTGTACTGCCCGGCGCCGCCCTGCTGCCACGGTGCGCCGGGGGCCGGTGCGGCCGGCTGGCGGTCGTAGCCGGGCTGCTGCTGCGGGGCGAACTGCTGGGGTTCCTCGGAGGCCAGGGTGCGGCTGCGCACCCGGTAGAGGCCGGTGTCCAGGTCGTCGGCCTTCTCCAGGTTCACCTGGAGCGGGCCCATGAAGGAGTACCGCTGGGCCTCGGCGTACTCGCGGACCATGCCGGCCAGCTCGGCGCCGAGCTGCCCCGAGTAGGGGCTGAGCCGCTCGTGGTCGTGCGGGCTGAGCTCGACGATGAAGTCGTTCGGCACGACGGTGCGGTCGCGGTTCCAGATGCTCGCGTTGTTGTCGCACTCGCGCTGCAGAGCGCCGGCGATCTCCACGGGCTGGACCTCGGACTTGAACACCTTGGCGAAGGTGCCGTTGACGAGACCCTCCAGCCGCTGCTCGAACTTCTTCATCATCCCCATGGGGCACCCCCTTCCAGGGTTCGTTCGCCTGCCTGCCGACCGGGGTCCGCCGCGGAGGTGTCCTCGGGGGAGTCGGTCGTGCCTACTTGCGGTACTTCCGTACTGATCGTATCCACGCCGGGCCCTTCCGTACGGTTCCCGGACCGCGTGGTGCCGGGGGGTGGGCTCGGACACACAGGGTGACGCATTCCGGGTGCGGCACGCCAGGTCTGCCCGTCGGAGCGGTGCACCGCGCTCCGCCCGTCCGTTCGTCGCGCGGCCGTTCGGACGTGGTCGGTCTCCCCGGGAAACGGATTCGGAGCAGCCCCCCAGGTCGTGCTACTGTTTTCCACGTCGGAAGGGCCGCCCGAAAGGGAGCCGGACCGGGGAAACGCGAAGACCACATGGTACCGAGCGGCTCCGCGGAACGGACGGCAGTGAAGACGACACCCATGCGCGGGTGGCGGAATAGGCAGACGCGCTGGATTCAGGTTCCAGTGCCCGAAAGGGCGTGGGGGTTCAACTCCCCCCTCGCGCACAGCGAAGCCCCGCAGATCTTCGGATCTGCGGGGCTTTCTCGTTGTCCCGCGCCGCCGGCCCCGCCCCGGAGGGCCGGGCCGGAGCGGGCGGGTCAGGACTGGCTGGCCGGGAGGTCGGCGCGGACCTCGAAGCCGCCGTCCTGGGTCGGACCGGCGGTGAGGGTGCCGCCCAGCAGCTGGGCGCGCTCGCGCAGCCCGACCAGGCCGTGGCCGCCGCCCGGCAGGGTCTCGGCCGGGCGGACCGGCGGCGCCTCGTTGCGGACCTCGACCCGCAGCCGGCGGCCCTTCGCCCGGACCCGCACGTGCACCACCGCCTCCGGGGCGTACTTGGTGATGTTGGTGAGCGCCTCCTGGACGGTGCGGTAGGCGGCCCGTTCGACCGCCTCCGGCCACGGGCGGTCACCGGGGTTCAGCTCGGAGTCGGCGGCCAGCCCGCTCTCCGCGATCAGCCGGGGCAGGTCGGCCAGCCGGGGCTGCGGGGCGAGCGGGGCGTCCGGGCGGGGGCCGCCGGTGCTGCGCAGCACCCCGACCATCTGGCGCAGCTCCTCCAGGGTCCGGACGGACAGCTCGCGGATGGTGCGGGCGGTGGTCGCGGCGGCCGGGTCGGTGGTGCTCACCTGGAGCGCGCCGGCCTGGATGCTGATCAGGCTGACCTGGTGCGAGACCACGTCGTGCATCTCCCGGGCCAGCCGGCCGCGCTCGCTGATCAGCACCCGTTCGGCGAGCAGCCGGCTCTCCCGCTCCTGGCCGCGGGTCAGTTCGTCCAGCCGGGCGGCCAGCTCCCGCCGGGTGCGGGAGAGCAGTCCGGTGGCGGCCGGGCCGGCGGAGAGCATCACGGCCTGGATGGCGTCCAGGGCGGTGTTCCGGCTGAGCTCGACCAGCGGGTTCGGCAGCGGCCAGTGGAAGAAGTCGACCAGGGTGAACAGGGCCGCGCAGGGGAACAGCACCGCGGCCCTGGGGCGCTCGGTGGCGACCGTGTAGACGGCGGTGATCGGGGCCAGCCAGATCGCCTCCACCCAGGTGCCGGGCATGGTGAGCAGCAGCACCGTCACCGGGAAGCGGCGCCGCCAGAACAGCGCCACGGCGGCCAGCACGGAGAGCGTCACCTGCCACCAGGTGGAGTCCCGGGACACCAGGGCGGCGTCCATCAGGGAGTACAGGACGGGCAGCAGCACCATCGGCCAGGGGGCGGTGCACCAGGCCGGCAGCCGTCGGGACGGCAGCTGGTCGGCGGCCGTCATGCCCCGTCGCCGGGCTTGGGCCGCACCAGGCCGGCCCGGTGGGCGAGCACGGCGGCCTGCACCCGGTTGGCGGCGCCGAGCTTGCCGAGGATCGCGCTGATGTGGTCCTTGACCGTGCCGGTGCCGAGGAAGAGCCGGTCGGCGATCTCGGCGTTGGACAGGCCCTCGCCGAGCAGGGCCAGCACGTCCAGCTCGCGGCCGGTCAGGGTGCGGGCCAGCGCGGTGGCCTCGGCGTCCGGGCCGCCGCCGTCCACGTAGCCGCCGATCACGGTGCGGGTGACGGTCGGGGAGAGGATGTTGCCGCCCGCGGCGAGCACCCGGACGGCGTGCACCAGCTGCTCGGGGGCGGTGTCCTTGAGCAGGAACCCGGTCGCGCCGGCCCGCAGCGCGGTGCCGATGTACTCGTCGGTGTCGAAGGTGGTGAGCATCGCGACGGCCGGCGGGTCGGGCAGGGCGCGCAGGCGGCGCAGCACCGAGATGCCGTCGAGGTCGGGCATCCGGATGTCGAGCAGCACCACGTGCGGGCGCAGGCGCTGGACGTGCTCCTCGGCCTGTCCGCCGGAGCAGTCGCCGACCACCTCCAGGTCGGGGGCGGAACCGACGATCAGGCCGAGGCCGGAGCGGACCAGGATCTCGTCGTCGACGATCAGCACGCGGGTGGTGGTGATGGGGGGCCTCCTCGGTTCGGGCGGCCGGGTTCGGTCGGTCCGCGGGGGTCGCTTTGAGAGTAGGGGTAGCCGGGGCGGGGTGCCGAACCCATGGGGGGTAAGAACCCCCGCCGTTCGGCGGGGGTGGGAATCCGCTACCCGGTTCACGCAATTTTCAGGAATGGTGCGGAACCATGGAGTTGGCTGCCTTTTCCGGCCGGTCGCTCGACGCGGGCGGTCGGTGGGCGGGGGTGGCCGGTCAGCCCGTCGGGCCCGTGCCGGCGCCCGGCGCCGGGCCGCGTGCGGATGCGCCCCACCATCTGATCGTTTGGAATTGAGCTGTGTCGTCCACTGTGAAGTCGGAGCCGTCCGCCACCTCCGCCGAGCCCCGGCCCGCCGGACCGCTCGACCGCTGGCGCCCGCGGGCCGCGGCCGCCTCGGTCTGGTACCTCCGGCTGCTGGCGCTGTTGAACGTGGCGACCGTGCTGCTGGTGCCCTGGGGGAACCAGGTCAACGAGCACAACGAGGGCGAGTACTTCACCCCGTACCTGATGACCTCCGGTCTGGCGGCCGCGGTGCTGTCGGTCTTCCTGGCGGTCGCGATGCGGCGGCGCAAGCGGGCCGCGTGGATCTTCAACGCGGCGCTCAGCAGCGTCTTCGCCCTGCTGTACCTGGCGGTCATGGTGCTGCCCGGCGAGCGCTTCAACAAGCACCCGCTCAACTACATCTCCACGGTGCTGACCTGCCTGTTCGTGCTGGCGCTGCTGATCGGGCGCAAGGAGTTCACCTCCAAGGGCGACCGCTCCAACCCGAAGACCGCGGCGGCCACCTTCGTCGGCGGGCTGTTCTTCGGCGGCGCCGTCGGCGCGCTGCTGGTCTGGATCACCAACGAGCTGAACGGGGCCGGCTGGTGGGACCTCTTCCGCTACTCGGTCGGCCGGATGATCACCATCACCCCGTCCGAGCACCTGCGCTCCGTGATCGCGGCCCCGACCTGGGTGAACGCGGCGATCAACGCGATGGGCGCGGTGCTGTTCCTGCTGGTGCTGTACGTGGCGTTCCGCAGCCCGCGCGGCAAGGAGCTGCTCAACCCCGAGGACGAGGCGAAGCTGCGCGGCCTGCTGGACAAGCAGGGCGAGCGCGACTCGCTCGGCTACTTCGCGCTGCGCCGGGACAAGGCGGTGGTCTTCTCCCCCAGCGGCAAGGCGGCGGTGACGTACCGGGTGATCGGCGGGGTCTCGCTGGCCTCGGGCGACCCGATCGGCGACCCGGAGGCCTGGCCGGGCGCGATCGAGGCCTGGCTGTCCGAGGCGCGCGAGCACGCCTGGGCGCCGGCCGTGATGGGCGCCTCCGAGGAGGCCGGGGTGATCTACGCCCGGCACGGGCTGGACGCGCTGGAGCTGGGTGACGAGGCGATCGTCGAGCTGGACGAGTTCTCGCTGGACGGCCGGGCGATGCGGGTGGTCCGGCAGGCGTACAACCGGGTCAAGCGGGCCGGGTACACGGTGCGGATCCGCCGGCACGAGGACATCTCCGAGGAGGAGATGGCGCGGCTGGTGTCCAAGGCCGACGAGTGGCGCGACGGGGCGACCGAGCGCGGCTTCTCGATGGCGCTGGGGCGGCTCGGCGACCCGGGCGACGGCCGCTGCGTGATGCTGGAGTGCAGTGACGGGGACGGCGAGCTCAAGGCGCTGCTGAGCTTCGTGCCGTGGGGCCCGGACGGGCTCTCGCTGGACCTGATGCGCCGGGCCCGGGACACCGAGAACGGCCTGATGGAGTTCATGGTCATCGAGCTGCTGCAGCGTGCGGAGGAGGTCGGGCTCAAGCGGGTGTCGCTGAACTTCGCGATGTTCCGCTCGGTCTTCGAGCGCGGTTCCAAGCTCGGTGCCGGTCCGGTGCTGCGGCTGTGGCGCTCCGTCCTCGGCTTCTTCTCGCGCTGGTGGCAGATCGAGTCGCTGTACCGCGCGAACGCCAAGTACCGGCCGATCTGGGAGCCGCGCTACCTGCTGTTCGAGAAGAGCAGCGAGATTCCCCGGATCGGCATCGCCAGCGCCCGCGCCGAGGGCTTCATCGTCGCGCCGAGCCTGCCCGCCCTGTTCCGGCGCCGGCACGCCGGGCCCGCCGTGGTGGCGCCCCGGGTGCCGGTGGCGGCCCGGGACGGGAAGGGGTAGCCCTCCGTCGGGGGGCGGAGGGGGGCCGGGCGGCCGGGGGCGGAGAAGGCCATCGGTCGTACGGGGGGTCCGGAGGGGGGATTCGTCTCCCTCCTGAGGATGACCTCGATCCCCATCCATGCCGATGTGGATTTGTTAACAGGCTTCTAATGTGGGAGTAGCTGACAAGTTCGGGGATTCGGGAGAAACGGTTGTGATTCACAGGACCCACGCGGGGGGCGTGCGAAAGGGGCTGCTGGCGCGAGCCAGAAAGGCCGCTGTCGCAGAGTGGGGGACGTTGTACCTGACGGTCCGCGACGCGGTGGTGCGCAAGAAGTTCGCCGCCTTTCCGCTGGCCACGACGGCGACGTTTCTGATCCTGCTGTTCAGCATCGTCCAGCACCTGCCGGGCGGTGAGCGGTTCGTCAACCACATCGGGGTGGTGCGGGCCTCGCTGCCGCTGGAGGTCTCGCTGCTGCGGACCCCGCTGTCGTTGTACGTGCCGGCCCTGGACCTGCCGGTGTGGGGAGCACTGGCCCAGGTCTTCGTGGTCTTCGCGATCGCCGAGGTCGTGCTCGGCCGGCGGATGACGCTGGTGGTCGCCTACGCGTGCACCCTGGCGGGCACGCTGTTCGCCCGGGTCGGCGTGGCGATGGGGCCGCACCACCTGTTCGGCTTCCCGAAGTGGGTCGCCTTCGTGCGGGACACCGGGCCCTCGGCCGCGGTGGTGGCGCTGGCCATCTGCATCGCGTTCCGCACCCGGGCCTGGTTCACCGCCGCCACGGTGGTGGTGCTGATGGTCGGCGAGGCGGTCGTGCTGCCGAACCTGGCGGGCCTGGAGCACGTGGTCGCGGTGGTCACCGCGCTGCTGATCGCCGTCTCGGTCGAGGTCTTCGGGGACTTCTGGCCGCGGGTGCTGGCCGGGGTCGGCGCCGCCACCTCGGTGGCCACCGCGGCCTCCCGGGAGGTCGCGGCGGAGGCCCGGCGCCGTTCGGCGGGGGCCGTCATCCCCTGAGTGACCCTTCACCTTCCTTGTCGGCCGCGTACGGGGCGTTGCCCGTACGCGGCCGTCATGCGTGCGGGAGGGGCAGCTCGAACCAGACGACCTTGCCCACCGCCTTGCGGGCGGTGCCCCAGTGTTCGGCGAGCTTGGTGACCAGGGTGAGGCCGCGGCCGGTCTCGCCGAGCTGCTCGGCCGGTTCCAGCGAGGGCAGGTTGTGGTTGTCGTCGCTGACCTCGACCAGCAGCTTGTCCACCCGGATCAGCTGGAGCTGCACCCGGTCCCGGGCGACCCGGACGGCGTTCGTGACCAGTTCGCTGACCAGCAGCTCGGTGGTGTCGCTGAGCGCCTCCAGGTGCCAGGCGGCCAGCTGCTCGCGGACCAGGGAACGGGCCCGGCGCACCTCGCGCTGGTCCACGGTGAGGTTCCAGGTGGCCACCTCGGACGGGGCGACCCCGTCGAAACGGGCCACCAGCAGGGCGACGTCGTCCTTGCGGTCGTCCGAGTGCAGCCGGCGCAGCACCTCGTCGCAGGCCTGCTCGGGGCTCTGCTGCGGGTCGATCAGGTTGCCGCACAGCGCGGCCAGGCCCGCCCCTATGTCCCCGCCCCGGACCTCGACCAGTCCGTCGGTGCACAGCACCAGCATCGAGCCGTCCGAGACGTCGATGGTCTTGGCGACGAACGGCACCCCGCCGACGCCGATCGGCGCGCCGGCCGGGATCTCCAGCAGCTCCCCGCTGCCGTCCGGGTGCACCAGGACGGGCGGGACGTGGCCGGCGCTGGCCAGCTCGCAGGTCCGGTTGATCGGGTCGTAGACCGCGTACAGGCAGGTGGCGAGGTGGTCGTCGCCGAGCTTCTGGGCCAGGTTGTCCAGGTGCCGCAGCAGCTGGCCGGGCGGCAGGTCCAGGGCGGCGAGGGTCTGCATCGCGGTGCGGAAGCGGCCCATCGCGGCGGCCGAGTGGATGCCGTGGCCCATCACGTCGCCGACCACCAGGGCGACCCGGCTGCCGGGCAGCTGGATCGCGTCGAACCAGTCGCCGCCGACCTCGGCCTTCGGATCGCCGGGCAGGTAGCGGTGGGCGATCTGCACCCCGGGGATCTGCGGCGGGCGGGTCGGGATCATCGAGCGCTGGAGGGTGGTGGCGACCCTGGCCTCGGCGCGGTGCAGCCGGGCGTTGTCCAGCGACAGCGCGGCCCGTACCGCCAGCTCCTTGAGGGTGGCGGCGTCGCTCTCGTCGAAGGGGGCGCGGTCCGGCAGCCGGAGCAGCTTGAGGATGCCCAGCACGGTGCCCCGGGCGGACAGCGGGACCACCAGCATCGAGCGGCCGGAGACCACCGGGGCCAGCCGGGCGCCGCCGAGCGCGATCGCGTAGTCCACCGCGACGTCCGCGCTGACCACCGGGACCAGCACCGGCTGGTTCAGTTGCAGGGCCAGCCCGGGCGGGGTCCGGCGCGGCATGCTGACCAGCGAGCCCTCGGAGAGCACGTGGTCCCAGGCGCCGCCGGTCTGGTTGAAGACCAGGGCGACCCGGCGCAGCATGGTGTCGTCGTCGGGGCGGGAGACCGGTAGCTCGGAGTCCGAGATCAGGCCGTCCACGAGGTCCACGCAGGCGAAGTCGGCGACCCGGGGGACCAGCACCTGGCACAGCTCGTGGGCGGTGAAGCCGAGGTCCAGGGTGGTGCCGACCTTGCCGCCGACCTCGTTCAGCAGGGCCAGCTGTTCGCCGGCCTGGCCGTTGGTGAGGAACGGGCCCAGTCGGCCGCTCGGCGGTCCCTCGGCGCCGGTGGGGGCGGGGACGGCGCCGGGCGGGGCCTGGGCGGGGCGGCGCGGCGGGAGGCCGTGGGCGGACGACTCGACGGCGGCCTGCGGCTCGATGGTGGCTCCTCCTCCGGTGCGTGGGGGTGTCTCGCGGCCGGGGGCCGGGAGCGGGGCGGGCGGGGCACCGACGACCGCGGTGGGCCGCTCGCCGGGGGCGTGCGGGGCGGGGTCGCGCCGGGCCGGGCCGTGCGGCGCCGGTTCGTGCGGGGCCGGGTCACGTTGGGCGGGCAGCGGGCCCTGGGGACGGCGGCCCGGCGCGGACTGGTCGGCCTGCGGCGGCGGACCGAGCCGGGCCGCGCGCTGCTGGGGCGTCGGGTAGCGGCGGCCCAGGCCGGCGGCCACGTGGGCGGTGCCGGCCTGCGGATCGGAGGGCAGCACCGCCAGCACGGTGGTCGCGTCCAGCCGCAGTGCGGGCAGCCCGCCCAGGGCGGCGGCCGCGCGCAGCGGGGCCCGGAGGGCGGCGGGCAGCAGCCGGGCCAGCGGCTCGGGCAGCTCGGCGGCCGGCGGGGTGAGGGCGGCGGTCAGCCCGTGGAAGCCGCCCCGGGCGCCGGGCGTCGCGGCGAAGGGCAGCAGGCGCTCGCCGAGGGCGAGCCGCGGTCCGGAGCTGCGCAGCGGGCGGGCGTCGGCGGCGAGCGCGAGCAGTCCGCCGGCCGGGCCGGGCAGCGGGTAGGCCCACCAGAGCACGTCGCGCTGGTGCTCCTCCCGGTCGGTCACGGTGAGCCGCCCGGCCCAGGGGCGCCCGGCGGCGGTCAGCCCGGCCAGGGTGTCGAGGGCGTCGCAGCGGCGGCGCACCGCGCAGCGGCCGAGCACCCGTGCCTCCAGGGCGGGCAGCAGGCCCGAGGCCGGGCGGTCGGTGGCGGCCTCGGCGCGGTGCCCGAACAGCTCCTCGGCGGCCCGGCTCCACTGGGCGATCCGGCCGGCCCGGTCGACCACGACGAGGGCGAGCCGGACCAGGGCGGCCACTCCGGTCGGGTGGTCGCCCGGCGCGGTCTCGGCGCCCGCCGGAAGCGGTGTGGAGTTGGACTCGGCCACCATGGATTCGGTCTGCTCCCGCCTGGCCACCGCGCCCGGGGCGGCCGTTTCTCCGGAGGAAGGCACGCTGTGCGGATACCAGCGAAGCACGGACCGGGCCGGGCCCGACACCGAAACGGGGAGATTCATCAGGATCGGTTGCGTGTCACGTGCCGCGCGCCGGTCCGCACGCCCGCTTCACCCGGACGGCGGCCCGGAACGCGGCGGTAGGGTGGCAGGCCGGGCCGCCCGCGCGGCGGCTCCGCAGGAAGCCGGCCGGACGGACGAGACAGAGGCGAGATCGTGACCGCGCAGAGCCCCGCCCGCTGGACGGACCCGGAGCAGCAGGAGCTGGAGGAGCGGGTCGCCGCCGCCGAGCTGGCCTGGCTCAGCATGGACGTGGACGTCCAGACGCTGCGGGTCGAGATCGACAACTTCGCCCTGATCCACCACCAGCTGCTCGGCCCGCTCTACGCCCGGCTGGACGAGCTCGACGCGCTGGTCGCCGAGGCCGTCGCGGCCCGCACCGGGGACCCGGAGGACCGGCGGCGGGCCACCGAGGCCCGGCAGCGGGTCGAGGAGCTGCCGGACCTGGACGCGCTGTTCGACTCCGTACGGGAGAAGTCCGCGGAGGGCGCGGAGGAGGCCGTCCCGCCGCCGCCCGCCGCGCCCGCCCGGGTGCGGCCCGGGAAGGAGGCCCAGCGGATCTACCGCGAGCTGGTCCGCCGCGCCCACCCCGACCTCACCACCGACCCCGGCGAGCAGCAGCGCCGGGCGGACTTCCTGGTCCGGGTGAACGAGGCCTACGCCTACGGGGACGCCGCCGTGCTGGAGGGCCTCGCCGCCGAGTGGTCCACCGCGCCGGAGGCCGCGCCCGCCGTCGACTCCCCCGACCGGCTGGGCTGGCTGCGCCGCCGGCTGGACTGGCTGACCGCCAAGATCACCGAGACCGCCACCGAGCAGGTCCGGCTGGAGCAGACCCCGATGGGCCAGCTGCTCGCCCTCGCCCCGCAGGACCCGGACCGGCTGCTGGAGCAGCTCGCCGAGGAGCTGCTCGCCAAGGCCGCCGCACAGCAGGCCGAGCTGGAGCGGCTGCTCGGCACCCCGGATCCGGCCCACCGGCCGACGGCGGTGGGCGACAATGGCACCGGCCCCACCGACTCCACCGACCCGCACCGAGCCCAGGAGAGCCCCACGATGTTCGCGCAGATCCCCTCCACCGACGCCGCCTCCGTGCCGGCCGATGCCGCCCTGCTGGACGTGCGCGAGCAGGACGAGTGGGACGCCGGCCACGTGGACGGCGCGCTGCACATCCCGATCGGCGAGGTGATCGCCCGGATCGGCGAGCTGCCGGAGGAGAAGCTGTACGTGCTCTGCCGGGTCGGCGGCCGCTCCGCGCAGGTCGTCCAGTACCTGGTGCAGCAGGGCCGGGAAGCGGTGAACGTGGACGGCGGGATGTACGCCTGGGAGGGGGCCGGCCGTCCGATGGTCAGCAGCACCGGCCAGGCCGCCTTCGTCCTGTAGGGCCCGTCTTCGGACTCCCGTCTGCGGGGCGACGCCGGGGCACGCACCTCGCCGCGTTGTCGTCGGTCGCCAATGCGCTGCATTGGGCTCCCTCCTCCGCCTTGCGATGCACGCACCCCAACGCCGCCCCGCCCGCCCTCCGGGCGAACGACGCGAGTCCGAAGACGGACCCTAGGACCTCCGGAACCTCGCGGTGCCCGCCCGGGGACGGGTAGGGCAGGATGGGCGCGCGACGCGCCGGTACCGGCCGGCGGCGCGCCGACCGGGCGGGGAGGCCATGACGGGCAGCACGGACCGGGCCGCCCCGGGGAGGGTCTGGTCGACGCCCGCGCAGCTCGTCCTCGGCCTGGCCGCCGCGGTGCTGGTCAGCGCCACCGGGCTGTTCCTCGCCGCGGTGTTCCTGCACGTCGCCCCCGCCAACACGCTGTCCCGGCAGTACCGGGACGAGGTCGACGGGATCGTCTACCCGGAGTTCGAGCAGAACTGGAAGCTGTTCGCCCCCAACCCCTTGCAGCAGAACGTCGACGTGGACGCCCGGGTGCGCACCGTCGCGGACGGCGGCGCCACCCGCACCCATGACTGGACCGGGCTGACCGCGCAGGACATCGCGGCGATCCGGGGCAACCCGGCGCCCAGCCACGTCGACCAGAACCTGCTGCGCCGGGCCTGGGACTTCTACGACGGTTCCCACGACGCCCAGGACGGGAAGCCGACCAACTCGCGCGGCCGGCTCGCCGAGCAGTACCTCAAGCGGATCGCGTTGCAGCGGATCGGCCGGGAGGTGGACGGCGAGCGGGTGCTGGAGATCCAGTTCCGGGCGACCACGGCGACCGTGCCGCCGCCGTCCTGGAGCGGCGAGGCCGCGCCGCCCGCGCCCAGGGTGCGGGAGCTGCCGTGGTGGCCGGTCGGGGACGAGGACTACCGGGGGCTGGGGTGAACGAGGGGGCGGTGGAGCCCGTGGCGTCGGGCGTGGACCCTGCGGCGCCGACCGTGGCGGGCGGGCCGGTGGTGCCGCGGCCGCTGGACGGCGTGCCGCTGCTGGACGGCGTGCCGCGGCAGGGCGGACCGTCCGTCGCCCCGGCGGGCCCCGGGCCCGGGGCGGGGCCCCGCCCCCCCGGGCCCGCCCCCCCGCGCCCGCGGGGCGCCGGCCCCCGACCGCGACGCCGTCTCATAGAAAAAAAAAACGCACGCCCCC
>NZ_JBHZCN010000076.1:0-48268 GCF_042755465.1 Kitasatospora sp. NPDC059160
TGGCTGATGCGTCACAGCGGGCTCCGCCCGGGAGGGCCCGGAACGCGGCGCGGGGCCCGCCGGGGGGGCCCGCGGGGGGCGCGGGGGGCGGGGGCCCCCCCCGGGGCCCCGGCCCCACCCGGTGCCGGACGGACCTACCGCCCGGGCTCCCGGGCGGTCAGCCGGCCGCGGACGGCGGCGTGGACCTCGGCCTCCTCGGCCGGGTCGGCGGCGAGCCTGCGCAGTCGCTCCAGCACACGCGCGTCGCCGGTGGTGGCGACATGGCGCGCGGCGAGCTCGCGGGTGGACTCCTCGCAGTCCCAGAGGCACTCGACGGCGGGCCCCTCGGGGAAGCGCACATCGGTCACGGCGAGCGCCCGGGCGGCGCGGCCGCGCAGTTCGGAGGAGGCGGCCTCCCCGTAGACGTGGCGCAGGACCGGGACGGCGTCGGCGGCGGCCAGCCGCCCCGCACCGTCGACCAGGGACCCGAGCCCGGTACCGCTGACCCCGTGCACGGAGATCCAGCGGCGCAGACCGGCGACCACCAGCGGGGCGTCGGCCGGCTCGCCCGCGTCGGCGAGCAGGCGCACGGCGGTCTCGCCCAGCGCGCTGTCGGCGCCCCCGCTGGCCGGGTCGGCCCAGCGGCGGGCCTGCGCCAGCACCTCGGGGCCGCGCATCCGGCCGAGCAGCTCCAACGCGGCCCGGACGATCCGGTCGTCCACGTCAGCTGCGGCGGCCTCGATCAGTTCGAGGGCGGCCCCGTCGCGCTGGTCGACCAGGTAGCGCAGGGCGGCCCGCCGGGCGCCGGGCAGGCCGTCCCGGGCGGCCTCCAGCAGGAGCGGACGGTCCTCGGGGCGGACCACGGCGGTCAGACAGCGGGCGGCCGCGGCGGCCCGGCGGTCCACCGCGTCGGGGCCGGAGCGGTCCTCGTCGGTGCGCACGGGCTCGGGGCGGCTCAGGAAGGCACCGGCGCCGAGATCGCCCAGCTGGCCCTGGTCGGCCCAGGCCAGGACGTCGGCGGTGGACCAGCCCGGGGTGACGCCACCGCGGTTGAGCTGGCGCTGCCAGAGGTCGAAGGGCGACTGCTCGGCGGCGGCGGCCACTCTCGGGTGGTAGGCCGCCCAGAGCCGCCAGGGCCTGGGTTCGTAGGCGTTGCGGATGAAGTCGCGCAGCTCGGCGTCGCCCTCCGGGCCCGGCGGGAACCGGTCCAGCACGGCCGTCCCGAGCAGCAGCAGGCCCCGGTCGTCGTCGCGCAGGGCGAGTTCGTCGAGGGCCCAGGCCCAGTTGGCGCCCGTGGCGGCGTACTCGCGCAGCATCAGCAGCGCGTCGCGCCGGCCGTAGGCGGCGAGGTGGCCCAGGACGGAGAGGGCGAGGCCGGTGCGGCTCTCGTCGTCGCTGACGAGGTCCTCGGCGGAGTGGAGGTGGTCCTCGATGCCCTCGAGGGAGGCCTCCAGCTCCATGTAGAGGCGTGCGTAGTAGAGGGAGCGGCTCTCGACCTGCCAGTCGGCCCGCGGATCCCTGGTGACGCATTCCTCCAGCGCGGCGATGGCCTCGGCACGGTCGGCGGCCAGCGCATGGAGCTGCCCGTCACCACGGCCTCGTTGCAGGAGGCCAAGGAGGCTGGCGCTAGGTGCTATCACTGGCTCGAACATGAGGTCAGCATCCGTTGCGGCGGTCGTAGTGGCAACGGGATTTCCGTCGCCGGGGTCTCTGGTCGGTACTGCGGTGGGCGCCCGGGCGCCGGAATCACCGAAGGTTACCGCCTCGGACCCCCTTCCGCACACAGGGCGACGAAGGCCGCTGCCACAGTGGCATATGCCAGGGGAACTTTGCCTGCGTTCTGTCCAAATCGCCCACACCGCCCGGAACGCTGTGCGACAGTCTTCTCACCACCACGACACCCCGCACACGGGGGGACACACCGAGCGATGGACCCGTCATGAACATGTCCTCAGGCACCGCCCGCCCGCCGGACACCGCCACGGTGGTGGACGGCGCCCGGGCGGGCGCGGACGGCAACGCCGACGACGGCTCCGACAGCGGAACGGACGGCAGAGTGGACGGCACGGCGCAGGAGCCGTCCGGGCCCCACCTCGGCGGCGGCCCCGGCGAGGACCGGCCCGTCGGCTCGGCCGAGTGGGACCTGCTGACCGACGGAGTCCGCTGGGACCAGGCGACCTACCTCCTCCTCGGCTGCGACCCTGGCCGCGGCCCGCTCAGCCTGGACCGGCTGCCCGACCGCCTCCCCGAGGCGGACCGGCCGCTGCTGCGGCGGATGATGACCGACGCCCTGGTGCACGGCCGTCCGGCCGCCGGCACCCTGCGGATCCGACGCCCCGGCGGACGGCACGACCACGTCGAGTGCGCGGGCGAGCCCGTGCTCGACGCCGACGGCACCGTCACCGCGCTGCGGATGCTGCTCCGGCCGGCCCCGCCGACCTGAACCCCGGGCCTTCCCGGCCGGGCCTCTCCCGCTCGCGCCCTGCCCGCTCGCGCCCTGCCCGCTCGCGCCCTGCCCGCTCGCGCCCTGCCCGACCGGCCCCGTGCCGCTCCGACCCCGGACCGGCCGCCCGTCTCACGACGGCCGCGGCCGGTTCTTCGCGTCCGCCGCCCGCAGCTCCCGCCCGAGCTGCGCCCGCAGCTCGTCCACCACCGGCAGCCCCCGGTACCGGGCGGTCAGCCGGTACATCTCCCGCAGCCGGTCCCAGGTCCGGTGCGAGGAGTTCTGGCCGATCAGGTTCATCACCATCTTGGCCTGGAACTCCGCCGCGTCCGGCTCCCCGGTGATCCAGTGCACCGAGGCCAGGGTGATCCGGTCGAACAGCGCCGACCGCAGCTGCCCGGTGCCCTCCCGCAGGGTGATCACCCGCTCCGCGTGCCGCCGGGCCCGCGGGGCCGCCGCCGGGTCGTGCTCGGCCAGGGTGCGCAGCACCAGCGCCTGCATGCCGCGCAGCTCGGCCTCGTCGAAGACCTGCATCCAGGTCGGCGGCGGCTCCGGCGCGTCCTCGGTGAAGAGGTCCTCCGCCTCGCCGAGCAGCCGGTAGGTGTCCTGGGAGTGCCCGATCGAGGCGTGCGCCCAGGCCTCGACGGTGTTGAACATCGCCCGCGCTCTGGGCAGCAGCAGGCCGCCGCCCGCCTTGGCCGCCGACATCAGTTCGATCGCGTCGTCGGCCCGGCCGAGGTGCACCATCTGCCGGGCCGCCCGGGAGATCGCCTCGCCGGCCCGCGGCCGGTCACCGGCCTCCTTGGCGGCCTCGGCCGCCATCATGAAGTACTTCTGGGCGGTGGGCTCCAGGCCCACGTCGTGCGACATCCAGCCGGCCAGCACCGCCAGGTTGGCCGCGACCAGCCACAACCGCTGCTCCACCACCGGGGCGTGCCGGTGCGTCAACAGGCCGCCGACCTCGTTGAGCTGGCCGACCACCGCCTTGCGCTGGAGCCCGCCGCCGCGCGCGGCGTCCCAGGCCCGGAACACCTGCACCGAGCGCTCCAGCGACTCCACCTCGTCGAGCCCGACCGGGCCCGCGTCGTACACGTCGACCACCGGGCGCGCGCCGCCCCCGGTGACCACCTGGCGCGGGCCCGGCAGGGAGGCCGCGTACGCGACCGCGTCCCCGCCCAGCCAGCCCTTGAGGGAGTCGGCGACGACCGCCCCGGCCGTGAGCGCGGCTCCGGCGCCCACCAATCCACGTCGGTTCAGCATGAGGTCCATTCCCGTGAACTCGGTGAGGACCGCGGCTGTTCGATCCGGCGACCACGGGACTGCTGCGGACGGCTCCGCTCCGGACCTGGTGGGCCGGTGTCGTTCCAGACCGAGGTCCTCAGTGGTGACGACACGTCCGAGCCGCTCCGTGAACACGGCCGCCAGCACCCTCGGCACCGGATCGCGCGGGATCTCCCCCTGCTCGATCCACCGCCGTACCCTCGACGTGTCGGTGGACAGCTGCTGCTGACCCATCGCGGCACCCCGACGGTTGACCAGCCGGGCCAGTTCGCCCTTGGACCATCCGGTCAGGACGAACAGATCGGCGAGTCGGGTGTTGGGTTCCCTGCTCAAATGAAGCCCCCAGGTTCCTCGGCACCTCCGAGGCTAGAGGCTCCGGCAAGTGCCAGGCGAGCATTCGCCACCGTTCGCCAGGGCCCGCCAGACTACTAAGCCAGTGCCCGACGGGTGTGTTGTAGGGATGCGCCACCTCGCCCCTCGGGTCGGGCGGCGTCCCACCAGCGTCGGGGCAGTCCCCCGACCGTGGCACGGGACGCTCCCGGTCCTCACCCGAGGGGGTGGCGCGGCCGGGTGGCGCGGGGGCGCCGGGCACGGCCGCGGCAGTCCGGCCGACCGCATTCCCCAGGGTGCGGACGACCGGGACGCCGTCGAACAGGGGTTCCTGACCCCTCGTCCGTGCCCGGCGCCCGCGCACCACCCACCGAAGCAGGGCCGCCGTCACGCCAGGAAGCACGCGGCACCAGCCCTCCCCCGCCCCGCGGGGCGAACCCGCAGACGGACCGGAAGGGACCACCCTCAGCCCATGTACTCCTCAGCGACGACCCCCACGCCGACCGCGAGCCGCACCGCGCTGCGCCCCCCCACCGCAGCCACCGGCCGTCCGGGGCCCCGGCAGGTGCCCCCGGCGAGCCGTCCGGTGGCCCCGCGGGGCACCGAGGGCCGGGCCGCGGACGCCCGCGTCCCGGTCGGCCGCACGGCGCTGGGACTGCGCACCCCCGAGGCCGCCCCCCCGGCCGGCCACCGCCTCCCGCTGGCCCGGCAGGCCGACGGCCAGGTGCTGCGCACCCGGCGCCCCGGCCAGCCGCTCGGGCCCGAGCGGATCGACCCGGCGGCGCTGCAGACCCCGTCGGTGCGGGCCGCGCTGGGGAGCATCGCGCGGATATGTCCGGCGTTCACCCCGCGCCAGGTCCTGCGCGAGGGCAGCCGCCACATCCTGGTGGCGGGCACCATCGGGCGGGCACCGGTGGTCGCCAAGTGCCTGGCGCCGCAGGCGGTGCGGAGTGAGTACTTCGAGCAGCTGGTGGCCGACTTCCACCACGAGGTCGCGGTCTACCGGGCGTTCGTCCGGCACCGCCCGCCGGTGCGGCTGCCCCGGCTGGTCGCGGCCGACCACGACCGGTGCGTGCTGGTCATGGAGCGGATCCCCGGCCGCCCGGCCGCCCGGGAGCGCCACCCGGTCAACGCGCCCACCCCGGGCGAGGTCCGCGCGCTGCTCGGCGCGGTCCGGACGCTGAACCTCTGGCGGCCGCCGAGCGACGTGTTCCAGCCGCGCCTGGACTACCAGTTGGAGATCGCCCGCTACCACTCGGTGGGCCAGCTCACCGACCGGGACGCCGGCGACCTGCGCGGCCTGCTGCACGGCCTGGGCAACACCCCGCTGCAGCTGTGCCACGGCGACGCGCTGCTCAGCAACATGCTGCTGGCGCCGTCCGGGCCGGTGCTGGTCGACTGGGAGCAGGCCGGCTGGTACCTGCCGGGCTACGACCTGGCGGTGCTCTGGGGCGTGCTCTCCGGCGACACCGCCGCCCGCCGCCAGATCAGCCAACTCGCCCAGAGCGGCGGCACCATGGCCCGGGACGCGTTCCTGGTCAACCTGGTGCTGGTGCTGATGCGGGAGATCCGGCTGTACGACGTGCCGGGCGCCGGCGAGGAGCAGCGGATCATGATCCGCCGGCTCTACGACGACGCCGCGCTGGCCCGCCGCGCGGTCCGGGCGGCGGTCGGTACCCGCTGACCACCTCCGCCGACCCCCCGCCCCCCGTCACCGGCCCTGGCGCACGGCGCCCCGGCCGGTGACGCTATGCCCGGCCGCCCTGCTGCGCCAGGGCGGCCCGGCCGGCGGCGTCCAGCACCGCCTCCTCGGGCGCCAGGTGCACCCGGCTGCTGAGCACGTCCCGCAGGTAGCGCTCCAGCGGGTGACGCCGGCTCAGTCCCGGGTTGCCGGTGAGCGCGACGGCCTGCTGGACGGCCGCGGTGGCGGCCCGGGTGGCCAGCAGGTGGGCCGGTCCGGTCCGGGCCACCGCGTCCGCCTCGCCCCGGTCCACCCGGGGGGCAAGGCCGTGCAGCAGTTCCTCGGCGCCGATCAGCTGGGCGTCGATCTCGCCGAGCCCGGCGCGGTAGCGCGGCAGGGTGCCGAGCGGCTCGGTGAGATTGGCCGGAGTCCGCTGGTTCAGGAAGCGGACCAGCCAGGCCTCGGCGGCCCGGGCGACCCCGACCGCCACCGCGGCGAGGGCCAGGTCGTGCCAGGCGCGGGCGAGTTCGGCCTCCTGCGCGTCCTCCCGGCCGGGCGTGCGCAGCCCGAGCCCGAGTTCGAGCGGGACCCGCACCGCGTCGAGGACGACGTCGTGGCTGGCGCTGGCCCGCAGGCCGAGCTGGTCCCAGGTGGGGTCGATCTCCAGGCCCTCGCTCTCCCCGCGGACCAGGAAGGTGCCGACCCGCGGCTCGGGTTCGTCGGTCCGCGCGGTGACGGCCATCCAGGCGAGTGCCTCGGCGCCGGTGCAGTACGTCTTGCGGCCGGTCAGCAGCCAGCCCTCGTCGTCCCGTCGGGCCACCGTCCCGAGCGGCTCGTCCGGCCGGCCGCCGGGCTCCGCCCGCAGCGTGTTGACCAGCGCGGGCCCTCGCCGGGACTCGGTCAGCAGCCGCCGGTAGCCGGCCGCCGGCCAGCTCGCGCGGCGGGCCTGCTCGGCGTGCTGGAGCAGGGTGAAGGCGGTGACCACGGCCACCGAGGCGTCCCCGCGGCCGAGTTGGGCCAGCACCCGGACGGTGTCGGCGAGCGTCCCGCCCGGTCCGCCGTACCGCTGGGAGACCGTCAGGGTGAGCAGCCCGGCCTCGTGGACCGCCTCGATGCCCTGGTACGGGAAGGTCGCGTCGCGGTCGTGCTCCTCGGCGCGGGCGGCGAGCAGGTCGACCACCCGGGGCAGGCCGGCCAGCGCGGCCTCGACCGCCGAGCGGTCGGGCTCGGCGGTGGCGGCGGTCGCGGTGGGAGGGGTGGCAGCGGCGGGAGCGGGCGGGACGGGTGCCGCGGGCGCCGCGGGGCGGGAGGGCCGGGCGGGGGACGCCGGGCGCGCGGGCGGGGCGGAAGGGGCGGGATGGCCGGAATCCGACGAATCGGTTCGGGGACGATCGTTCGGTGAACGATCGTTGGCGGCGATGGTCGTCATGGGGCTGGTGCCTCCGGGCGGCAGCATGGGCTCAGCGGGTGCGGACGGCACGCCGTACGGGCGCGCGAACGGGCCGGCGGCCCCGGAGGCCGGCCCGCGGCCCGCCCCCCGGTCTCGGCGCCGACCCGGTCCGGTCGGCCACCCGCCGCCACGGGGGCGAGATCCCCCCTCAGCGGCCCGGACACACCGCGCCGGCAGTCCGGCACAGGTCCAGATGCCTGCGACGGGTCAACAGCGGGAGACGGCACGGCATGTTCGCGACTGTACGAACCGGTGATCGATACCGTCAAGCAGCGTCCGAGCCCTGACCGGGCCCCGACCGGGCCGCGGGCGGGCACGGTCGGCCGTGCCGGAATCGGCCCCGCCGGAATCAGCCCTGCTGGAACATGTCGGCCGGCAGCGGCTTCAACAGCTGATACAGGTCGTCCGAAATCGGTCGGTCCCACGACGCGATGGTGACGAGCACCCCGTCGCTGCGGCCGAACTGGGCGCAGAACACGCGCTCCTCGCTGACCTTGACCTTCTTCACGATCAGCAGGTCGTCCCCGAGCATCACCGGGAAGTCCTCGGCCGAGGCGAACTCGACCGGCTCGTCGTTCTCCAGCGCCGCGAGCAGCTGCCGCACCTCGAAGGGCACCTCGTCGCCGGTGTCCCGGGCGGGCGAACCCTCGGGGAGGTTGCCGATGAACATCGCCGGGCCTCTGCCGCCGAACAGGTCGTAGCGCAGGAAAATCCCCTGGCAGGAGCCGTCCGGGCCGGTCATCATGGCCGCACCGAAGTCACCGGGCCAGTCACCCGGGTCCATCGCGAGCACGTCGAAGTCCGGGCCGGCGGGCTGTCCGGAGCGACGGCGGAGAAAAGACATGGGAACATCGTACGTGTCCGGCACACCACACTCGCGAGGCGGGTGGGACGCCGACGGGGGGCGGGCGGGAGGTCGACGCTCAGAGACCAATGTTGACTCTGAGCAACCGTCCGGGCTACGTTCGGTTCAGCACGACAGCCGTTCTGGGTTTCACCCTCCGGGGGGACGGCATGTCGCAACGCGGCCCTACACGCGTATCCCTCACTGTGCACTCGTCGTGCCGAACTGCCGAGCACCCAGCTTCGTCGTCGCACACAGCACGAACACACAAGCCAACAGTTCCACTGCAGTTCCGTGCAACAAGAGCCAGATCCGCGGGGCCCCGGCCCGTCGCTCCCGTGGATCTGCTCGGGACGCCGCCGCGTGGGGGCGTGCGGGTCCCGAGCAAACGGTGCCGTCCGTCGAGTCGCTCTCGGCGGTGGTGCCAGCCTCCCGGCGACTGCCGGCCCCTCGTGGGCCGGGACCGGCCGACGCACCCCGGTGCGCAGGGGATGACTGGGAGGTATGGCCTGGCAGTGCTGCCGGGCCGCAACAGCAGGCGCCGTGTCTGGCCGCGTGGGGGCGGTGGGCACGGCGTCTGCCTGTGCTCATACTCTGAGCTGCGTTTGTCTAACAGTCAACAGAAATTCTGACGGGGCACGCTCAAAAGATCATCAGTTGTGATGTTCGGTACCGGAATCAGCGACCCACCCGACCCGCCCGCCCCGGACGCACCGACGGAGCGGACCCGGACGCCGCACTTCTCCCTGCAGCTCGGACCGCTCCGCGGGTGCGCCCGGACGGCGCGGACGATCAGGTGAGGTCGAACTCGCCGTCCCGGGCGCCGAGCACGAAGGCCCGCCACTCGGCCGGGGTGAAGACCAGGACCGGCCCGTCCTCCTGACGGCCGTCCCGCATCCCGATGTACCCGTCCACGAACGCGATCTGGACGTCCCCGACGCCCTGGCTGCTGCACAGCCACTCGGCCCCGGTGAAGTCCACCTTCGGCTTCCCGTTCCGCGCGAGCTCCGGCTCGGCGCCGACCGTCCCGGTGCTCGCCCCGGTGTCCGTACCGCTGTTGACTGCCACTGACCGATCTCCTCCCGACGGCATTCCAGCGCCAGCCTAACCACAGCCACCGGCCCCGGTCAGCGGGTTGGCGAGGTCACCCCCACGTCTGCGCCACGCCTCGGCCGGGTCTCCTGCCATGCCTCGACCGCGTGTTCTGCCGCGCCTCCGCCGCGCGGGGCCGGTGGATCGGCGAAGGGCCCGCGGAGGAGCGGTCGGGGCCCGGTGGGGCGTGTCCCGCCGGACCGGGCCGCGGGCAGCTGCCAGAGTGCTGCCAGGGCGCGTACGGTCCCGCCCGCGCCCCGTTTCACCACCCCAACCTCCACCTCGCCCCAGGGAGCAGCCGATGAGCCGCCGGGACGGCACCCGCGCCGACGTCATCCCCATCTCCGACGCTCCCTCGGCCCACCCGCCGGCCCCCCGCACCCCGCCCTCGCCCACCCCGCTGCCCCGCCCCACCCCGGCGCGGACGGCCGCGCACGGCCGGGTCGGGATCGTCCTGGTCTCGCACAGCCAGGAACTGGCCACCGCCGTACGCTCCCTGGCACTCGCGCTGACCGGATCCGACTCCCCCGCGCCGGTCGCCGCGACGGGCGGCGACCCGGCGGACGGACCGGGCATCAGCGCGGTCCTGGTGGCCGCCGCCACCCGGCGGGTCGACCAGGGCCACGGCGTGGTGGTGCTCGCCGACCTGGGCGGAGCCGTCACCACCGTGCGGGCCCTGCTCTCGGACGCCGACGAGCACGGCCTGCCGTTCCCGGTCCGCTTCGCGAACGCGCCGTTCGTGGAGGGCGCGGTGGCCGCCACCGCGACCGCCACGGCGGGCGGGGACCTGGCCGCGGTGCTCGACGCCGCGGAGGAGGCCTACCGGCAGCACAAAGGCTGAGATCCGTAGGGTGGGCTGAGAGCCGCCACCGGGACGGAGCGCCGCCGGGCCCGCTACGGGCGCTCCCGGCCCTCCCAGGTGAAGACCGCCGGGCCTTGGCACTCCAGCGCGTGGCGCAGCCGGTCGTGCTCGAAGTCGAGCATCGGCGGCAGCTCGTCCAGCCCGAACCAGCCCACCTCCAGCGACTCGTCGTCGTTCACCCGGGCCTCGCCGCCGACGGCCCGGCAGCGGAAGGTCAGCACCAGGTACTGGGTCACGTCACCGTTCGGGTAGTGGACCGGAGGGGTGACCGTGGTCGAGGCGAGCAGCTCGGGCACGACCTCCACGCCGGTCTCCTCCAGGCACTCGCGCACCACGCCGTCGGCGGGCTGCTCGCCGGGATCGAGGATGCCGCCGACCGACGCCCACCGGCCGTCGTCGGCCCGGCGGGCGAGCAGCACCTGCCCCCGGTCGTCCACGACGACGGCGGCGACGGCGCTCAGCCAGAGCGGACGGTGGCCCACGAGGGAGCGGAGTTCGAGGAGGAAGGGAGGGATCGCCATGCGACGCAGCCTATCCAGCCCGCCGCTCGGGCCTCCGGCCGTCACCGCCACCAGCTGCTCGGGGCGGTCGGGGCCGCGGGAACGCATTCACCGGAGAGGGGGGAAGGGGGTGTCGCCCGGAATTGCGGGAGAAGGGGGTGCGGGATTGTCCGATGAGATGAAATTCGGTCGTTCTGACCAAATTCGCTCTATCTGTTAATACATCTGTTGAAAAGTTGATCGGCTCACGCCGGACCATCCGATCGGACGTCCGACGGAGTGACCCCGAGGGCTCCGGTCAGAGCGCGGCACCCCGCCGCCGGACCACCCCGAAGGCGATCCGGCCGAGCAGCAGGACCCCCGCCGCCAAGCAGCCGGCCACCGCCATCGCCCACGCCGGACCGTCACTGTCCGGAACGATCACGGCCACCACGATGCCCAGCACGAGACAGGCCACACCCGCCGCCGTCAGCGGAATCCGGTGGGTGACCAGGGCTCCGCCGCTGCACGCGCGGTTCCAACGGGTCGCGCCGTGCAGGTGGAAGTGATCACGGTCCGCATCTGCCATGAGCCCAAGGTACCCCGGGCGGGCCCCCGAGGCAGCCCGCAGGGAGTGAGGGTCCGGACACCCTGCGCGAGCAGCCCCGCGGGGGTGCCCCTGGCCTGGTCACGCGTGTACGGGCTCCACAATCAGTCCACGAAAAATCCTCGTCCCCCCGGTACAACCATCCGTCCGGTGCAGCGGTCTCAATGGCATCGAGTGATCCAGGAGCCGTTCACGGGACGGGCGAGAAACCCCCACCGAGAACCGGAATACCCAGGGAGCGGAGCCGCCGCCCCCTGGAGCCGGAGGCCGGGCTCCGTCCTCCGGCGGTACCGCCACGCCGCTCGGCGACCAAGGGGGAACCGTTGCCGCAGACCCAGTCCACCCCATCGACCGCCACTGCACGCGCCAGGCCCCGGCCCGGCCTGCGCCCCCTCCCACCCACCACCGGCTGCGCGTCCGACCACCACGGCGCCGGCCGACCCCGACCGGCCGTCGAGACCAAGCGCCTCGACGCGGGTCGACTCGAAACGGTGCGGATCGACCCGACCCTGCTCGACCCGACCCGGCTCGCCGCCAGACGCCTCGACACCCAACACCTGGAGACGAAGCAGGCAGACGCACAGCACACCGCGAAGGAACAGCAGGACGCACGGGGCGAATGGCTGCGGTTCGCCCCCGTACAACCGCTGTTCCGGGCCCGGGCCGCCCAGCGCCTCGCCGTCCTCGCCTACCACGGGGTGACCGACCACCGCTCCTTCGGCGCCCAGCTCGACCGGCTCCGACGGCTCGCCACCCCCGTCTCACTGGAGGCCGTCCTCCAGGCCGTCACGGAGCGGCGGCCGCTGCCGCCGCGCAGCGTCCTGGTCACCTTCGACGACGCCGACCGGAGCGTCCTCACCCACGCCCTGCCCGCCCTCGACGCCCGTGGCATCCCCGCCACCGCCTTCGTCATCTCCGAACTCATCGGCACCGAACGCCCCTTCTGGTGGCACGAGGCCGACTTCCTCGCCCGCCACGGCGGCCGCGCCCGCTCACTCGACTGCGGCCACCCCTCCCAGCTGCTCCCCCGGCTCAAGGCCATGCCCGACCCGGACCGGCGCCGCAGCCTGCACGAACTACGGGTCAGTGCCGACCGCCGGCCGCCCCGCCAGGAACAGCTCACCCCGGCCGACCTGCTCGCCCTGCGGGACGGCGGGGTCGCCATCGGCAACCACACCCAGGGGCACCCGTGCCTCGGCCGCTGCGACGACGCCACCGTCCGCGCCGAGATCACCGGCGCCCACGAAGCCCTGACCCACTGGCTCGGCGAACCCCCCACCGCCTTCGCCTACCCCGACGGCGGCCACGACCCCCGTGCCGAAACCGTCCTGCAGGAGCTCGGCTACCGGCTCGGCTTCCTCTCCGACCACCGCCTCGGCCCCCGGCTCCCCTCCCACCCGCTCCAGATCAGCCGCCTCCAGGTCGACTCCACCACCAGCATCCGCCGCTTCGACACCATCCTCTCCGGCCTCGAACCCGCCTACCGCCGCTGGCGCCGCCAAGAGGTGGCCTGACCGGCGACACCGCCGCGCGGGAGGTCGACCCGGGCGACTCCCCGCGCGGCGCGGCGCGGGGCTCCGGGACGCACCCCGCCCTGCCTCCCAGGCAGGCTCCCTGCCCGAACGGCACCACCCCACGCACCGGAAGTCGGCCAGGCCGACTTGCTACGCCAGGAGGAAGGGTCTCTGCCCGCCCTGACTCCTCGAGGTCGGGCCCTCCTCCCCATGAGAAGTCGGCCAGGCCGACCTTCCGTGGGGCACGCGATCGTGGGGGGCTTGGCGCCTTGGAGCACGGGACCGCACCAGTATTCGCCCCGGCCCCCTCACCGGCAGGCCCTGACGCAAGAGAAGTCGGCCCGACCGACTTCCTGTACGGGGTGCCGATGGGCGGCGCAGCAACGGATCGGATCGAGACATGCCGGGCGCCGGCGGGATGGAATTGCCACCCCGACACTCGGATTCGGGCCAGGGCGCTGCGGAGCGGGAAGTCGGACGGGCCGACTTTCCGTGCGCGGGAGCGCCGCAGGGGCCGCGCGGGGGTGGGTCACCGGGTGCGGTCCCCGGGGCGCTGGGGTCAGGCGGGGACCGGGGTGAGGGTGAGGCCCTGGGGGTAGAGGGTGGCGGCGGGGGGGAGGGTGGCGGGGGCGCCGGCGTGGAGGACGGTGAGGGTGCCGCTGCCGATGCGGGTGGGGTCGGCGACGCGGCGGAGGGCCTGGGCGGCGACGGCCTCGGCGGAGCCGTGGAGGATCAGGCCCGGGGCGGCGGTGGGGGCGACGGCCGCGCGGATGCGGTCGGCCACCAGTTCGTAGTGGGTGCAGCCGAGCACCACCACGTCGGTGCCCTCCGGGGTGCGGGCGGCCGCGTCGGCGACGGCCGCGGTGATGGCGGCGTCGTCGCCGTGCTCGACCGCGTCCGCCAGGCCGGGGCAGGCGACCTCGGTGACCTCGGCGGTGCCGCCGAAGTCACGGATCAGCCCGCGCTGGTAGGCGCTGCCGGTGGTGGCGGGGGTGGCCCAGATCGCGACCCGGCCGCCGAGGGCGGCGGCGGGCTTGATCGCCGGGACGGTGCCGATGACGGGCAGTCCGGGTTCGAGTTCGGCGCGCAGCGTGTCGAGGGCGTGGACCGAGGCCGTGTTGCAGGCGATCACCAGGGCGTCGGGGCCGAGGGCGGCCGCGGCCCGGCAGCAGCCGAGGGCCAGCTCGGTGACCTCTTCGGGCGTGCGGGGCCCCCACGGCATCGAGGCCGGGTTGGAGGACAGCACCAGGTCGGCGTCCGGGCGCAGCTCCCGGATCGCGGCGGCGGCGGCCAGCAGGCCGATTCCGGAGTCCATCAGTGCGATCTTCACGAGGCAAGACTTTAGTCGATCCACCCCTCGCCGCCGGTTCTGCGGCAGACTGCCGGGGTGACCGTGCTGCTGTGGATCGCCGCGTTCTCCCTGCTGGTCTGGCTCTGGCTGGCGTGCTGCCACGGTTCGTTCTGGCGCACCGACGTCCGGCTGCCGCCGCGCCGTCCGCCGGCCCGCTGGCCGGAGGCGGCGATCGTGGTGCCGGCCCGGGACGAGGCGGCCGTGCTGCCGGTGAGCCTGCCGACGCTGCTGGCGCAGAAGTACCCGGGTCGGGCGCGGGTGATCCTGGTGGACGACCACAGTTCGGACGGCACCGGCGCGGTGGCGGCGGAGCTGCGGACGCTGGACGGACTGGAGCTGACGGTCACCACCCCTCCCCCGCTGCCCGAGGGCTGGACGGGCAAGCTGTGGGCGCTGCGGCACGGGGTGGAGCTGGCCGGCCCGGACGTCCAGTACCTGCTGCTGACGGACGCGGACATCGCGCACGGCCCGGACTCGCTGGCCGAGCTGGTGGCCGCGGCCGAGTCGAACGGGCTGGACCTGGTGTCGCAGATGGCCCGGCTGCGGGTGGAGACCGGCTGGGAGCGGCTGGTCGTGCCGGCCTTCGTGTACTTCTTCGCCCAGCTGTACCCCTTTCGCCGGAGCAACCGCCCGGGTGCGCGGACGGCGGCCGCGGCGGGCGGCTGTTCGCTGGTGCGGCGGGAGGCGCTGGAGCGGGCGGGCGGGGTGGCGGGCATCCGGGGCGCGGTGATCGACGACGTCTCGCTGGCCCGGTCGGTGAAGTCCTCGGGCGGGCGCACCTGGCTGGGCCTGGCCGAGGAGGTGGACAGCGTCCGCCCGTACCCGCGGCTGGAGCAGTTGTGGCGGATGGTGTCGCGCAGCGCGTACGCCCAGTTGCGGCACTCGCCGCTGTTGCTGCTGGGGACGGTGCTGGGGCTGGCGCTGGTGTACCTGGTGCCGCCGGTGGCGCTGGTGGCCGGGCTGGTGGCGGGGGCGCCGTGGGTGGCGGCGGCGGGCGGGGCGGCCTGGGCGTTGATGGCGGGCACCTATCTGCCGATGGTCCGGTACTACGGGCAGCCGGCCGTGGCCGTGCTGCTGCTGCCGTTCACCGCTTCGCTGTACCTGCTGATGACGGTGGACTCGGCGGTGCAGCACTGGCGCGGCCGGGGCGCGGCCTGGAAGGGCCGGACGTACTCCGGGAGGTGAGCCGCGGAGGTGAGCACAGAGGCGATTCCCGAGGCGATCCCCGAGGCGGAAAAGGGCGGCGCGGCGGGCCGGTCGGGGCCCATACTGCTCGGATGGACCGTCAGCGGATCTCCCGGCTCGCCCATGCCCACCGCCCGATCGCGGCGCCCCTGTCGGACGGCTCGGTGTCCCGGCTGCTGGAGCGCGCGCTGGGCGGGCAGGACAGCGGCCGGGTGCTGGACCTCGGCTGCGGGGAGGGCGCCTGGCTGCTGCGGGCGCTGGCCGCGCGGCCGGGCTGGCGGGCGGTGGGGGTGGACGTGGACGCCGCGGCGCTGACCCGGGCGAGGGAGGCGGCGACGGCGCTCGGCGTGGTGCGCCGGATCGGCCTGCACCACCGGGACGCCCGGGAGTTCACCGACCGCGAGCCCTTCGACCTGGTGCTGTGCGTGGGCTCCACCCACGCCTTCGACGGACTGCTGCCCACGCTCGCGGCGGCCCGCGAACTGCTCGCTCCCGGTGGGCGGTTGCTGGTCGGCGAGGGGTTCTGGGAGCGGGAGCCGTCCCGGGCCGCGCTGGACGGACTGGGCGCCGTCCCGGAGGACTTCGCGGACCTCGCGACGACCACCGACCGGGTGCTCGCGGCGGGTTGGACACCGGTGTACGGGCACGTCAGCTCGGTGCGCGAGTGGGACGACTACGAGTTCTCCTGGACGGGTTCGCTGGCCGAGTGGGCACTGGATCACCCGGAGGACCCGGACGCGGCGGCCGCCCGCGAGGCCGCGGACGCGCACCGCACCGGATGGCTGCACGGCTACCGGGGGACGCTAGGCTTCGTCAGCTACCTGCTGCGCCGGGACTGAACTCCCCCGCCGAAGGGGCTACTTCTGCGTCCGGGCGAGGAAGTCGTCGATCAGCGGGGCGATTTCGGGCAGCTTCTCCTCCAGGGCGAAGTGCCCGGTGTCCAGGACGTGCAGTTCGGCCCCGGGCAGGTCGCGCAGGTAGGCGCGGGCGCCGGCCTCGATGAAGAACGGGTCGTTGCGCCCCCAGATCACCAGCGTGGGCGGCTGCTCGGCGCGCAGCCAGGCCTGCCAGGCCGGGTAGAGCTCGACGTTGGAGAAGTAGTCGAGGGCGAGCTCGACCTGGATGTCCTTGCGGCCGGGCAGGTCGAGGAAGTGCTGGTCGAGGGTCCAGCCGTCGGGGGCGACCAGGCTCGGGTCGGTGGTGCCGCCCTCGTACTGGCTGCGGGTGACGTCCAGGGTGAGGATCGAGCGGGCGGCCTCCTCGGCGCCGGGGACGCCGCGCCGGTTGGCGATGAACCCCTTTGCCTGGTCGGAGAGTCCCTCCTCGTAGGCGTTGCCGTTCTGGACCACCAGGCCGGTGATCCACTCCGGTCGGCGGGTGGCCAGCCGCAGGCCGACGGGGGCGCCGAAGTCGAAGACGTAGAGCGCGAAGCGGTCCAGGCCGAGGGCGAGGCAGAAGCGCTCGATGACGTCGGCGAGGGTGTCGAAGCGGTACGGGAAGGTCTCCGGCGAGGGGCTGTCGCTGTGACCGAAGCCGGGGTAGTCGGGGGCTATCAGGCGGTAGCGGGTGCCGAGCGCGTCGAGCAGCCGGGCGTACTGGTGGGAGGCGGAGGGGAAGCCGTGCAGCAGCAGGAGGACGGGGGCGTCGGCCGGGCCGGTTTCGCGGTAGAAGACGCGCAGACCGTCGAGGTCGACGTGGCGGTGGTGGACCTGGGGGATCGTCAGCTCGCTCATGCTAACCATTAAAGCGCATCTAAACGGTTAGGCATAGGCCTGTGCGGGAGCGAGCTGACCAGAAGTCACCCGCCGATCGGGGTCCGGTGGCTCTTCACCTGCTCCTGCTGCACCAGGTAGTCGAGCACCTCGGGCATCGCCTCGACGCCGCCGGCCTTGGTCGGCGAGGTCCGGTACTCGCCCTGGACGACCACCGTCGGGAGCTCGTTGATGCCGTAACGGACGAACTGGGCGGCCGCGTCGTCCACCGACCGCCCCACCTCGGCGGAGCGGTAGGCCGTACGGAAGCGCTGGGCGTCGACGCCGTGGCGCACCGCCCAGTCGGTGGCGGCGGCCTCGGTGGTGAGGTCGGCGTGGTCGGTGTGGATCGAGCGGAACGCGCTGACCTGGAGCCGGTCGACCAGCCCGAGGCGCTCCACGGTGTAGTACAGCCGGGCGTGGGCGCGCTGCACGCCCTCGTCCGAACCGCCCGGCCAGATCGCCGGGACCCGGCGGAGCGCGACGTCGGAGCGGTGCTTCTCGGCCCAGGCCTCCAGCGGCTGCTCCAGCGCCTGGGAGTGGCCGCAGTCGTACCAGAAGAACTCGACCGCCTCGGTGCGGGTGTCCTCGCGCACCGGCTGCGGGTGGTCGAGCTTGACGAACTGCGCTCCCTCGGAGGGGGATCGGTGGGCCACCGCACCGGCCTGGACGGGCGACACGGCGATCCCGGCGGCGATGGCGAGCAGGACGGCGGACCGCAGCAGCGACTTCGAGTTCACACCGGGCAGTGTGGTGCCGACGCCCCGTTACCGGCGAGTCGGTACGGGGCGGCGGGCCCGGATTCGCCCGAACGGCGTAGCCGGGCCGCGGCTCAGCTCGGCGGGCCGCCCGCCCACACCTCGGCGACCAGCCGCTGCCAGTCGTCCACCACCGCGCCCAGTTCGAAGTGCTCCAGCGCGTGCGCCCGGGCGGCCGCGCCGAGGCCCGCACGGTTGCAGGCCAGCACCTTGGCCAGCGCCTCGGCCAGCGCGAGCGGGTCCCCGGGGGCGACCAGCGCTCCGGTGGCACCGTCCCGGACCACCTCGCGCACCCAGCCGACGTCGGTGGCCACGGCGGGCACCCCGGCCAGCGCCGCCTCGATCAGCGCCCCGGGCACTCCCTCGCTGTCGCTGGTGAGCAGCAGTGCGTCCGCGGCCCGGTAGAGCGGGGCCGGGTCGGGCAGCGGGCCGAGGAAGTGGGCGCGGGCGGCGGCCGGGTGGCGCGCCAGGGCCTCCAGCAGCGGGCCGTCCCCGGCGACGGCCATCCGGACGTCGGGCAGCCGGTCGAGCACGTCGAGGGCGAGGTCGAGCCGCTTCTCGGGAGCTATCGCACCGATCCAGGCGACCAGCAGGACGTCGGCGGGCAGGCCCAGGGCGTGCCGGGCGGCACGCCGGTCGTCACGGCCGTCGGCGGGCGGATAGCTCTCGGCCGCACGGGAGTTGGGGATCACCCGGACCTTGCCGCCGGGCAGTTCGAACTGTCCCTCCAGCACCTCGCGCGCCTCGTCGGTGAGCGTGGTGACGGCCGCGGCACGGTGCATCAGGGCGCCCCCGCGCAGTCTGCGCAGCCGGTTGGCGGTCCAGTAGCGGGGGTGGCCGACCGAGACGTAGACGAAGGGGGTGGGGGTGCCGGCCAGGGCGAGGGCGCAGGCGGCCAGGGTGTCGGAGCCGTGGGCGAGCACCACGTCGGCGGCGCGGGCGGCGGAGCGCAGCGCCCACAGGGTGCTCGGGCGCAGGCGGCCGGGGCCGAGCACGGCGGCGGCGCGCGGCCGGGCGGTGTCGGGGCAGCCCTCGCCGCAGGTCCCCGGGACGACCGTCCCCGCGGTGCACACCCCGGCCGCGCCCGGCCGGGCGGGTGGTACGGCCGGGTGCGGGGCGAGCGCGCACAGCGCGGAGGCCTGGCCCCGGCGGCGCAGTTCCCGGTGGAGGTCACGGGCGAAGTTCTGGGCGCCGCCACGGCGTTCGTCGCTGATCAGGTGCAGGACGCGCGGGCGGGCTCCGGCCGAATCGGCCGCCGTAGGGTCGGGCATGGACCGACCTTGGCACAGCGCCCGGCGCGGTACAGCCCCTTCGCGCAACCTGGTGGTGGCCCGTGCGCCCGCGCCCGTACACCCGGTGTGCGCTGAGGACCCGCCGTCGTGCGCCGGTTGCGACCGCCGTGCGCCCCGCCTCGCCCCCCGCCGCTCCGCAGGGCCGCCCTCCGCTCCCCCGCACGCCGCGTCGGGGACCGGCTCACGCCGCCGGCGCCGCGTCGGGGGCCGCACCGGGGGCCGCACCGGCGGTCACGGCAGCGGCGCGCACCCAAGCGTCACCCCAACGGGTCAACCTCGGGCCGCGGGCGGCCGGACGGCCGGTACGCGCAGGGCCCGTGCCCCGCCCGGGCGTGCCCGCTCCGGGCCGCCGACCGGTTACGCGGATCGGGTGAACGCGGTTGGACCTCGGCACGCGCCGGTCGGCAGGATGTCCGGCCGGGGCGCCCGCCGTTCTGCCCCATCTCCCCCTTCCCCGTTCGGATTTGGAGTCACCCGGTGTTCAAGGGATTCCGCAGCTTCCTGCTGCGCGGCAACGTGGTGGACCTCGCGGTCGGCATCGTGATCGGCGCGGCCTTCACCGCCGTCGTCACCGGGTTCGTCAGCGCCTTCCTCACCCCGCTGATCGGGGTCGCCACCGGCGCGGTCGGCGACTTCACCCAGAAGACCTTCGAGGTGGGCGGCACCAAGTTCCCGTACGGCCTCTTCGTCAACGCGCTGATCGGGTTCGTGCTGGTCAGCGCGCTCATCTACTTCGCCGTGGTGGTGCCGGTCGGCAAGCTGCAGGACCGCTTCGAGAAGGCCTCGGCGCCGGCCGCCAAGGCCGACTGCCCGGAGTGCCTGAGCTCGATCCCGGCCGCCGCGACCCGCTGCTCCTTCTGCACCAGCGAGGTGGCCGCCCGACCCGGTCTGCCCGCGCAGTCCCAGGCGCTGCAGTCGCACTGACGCCCCGGATGGCATCCGGACGGCGGTCGGACCGCTACCGGACCGCGCCCAAACCGGTACCGGACCGCGCCCGGAACGCCCGCTGTGGGCGCTGACGGGAAATTTATTCCCCAAACATTCACGAGCCTCCGCCGGACCGTCGGCGGGGGCTCGAATGCGCCGGCGCACGCCCTGTCCGCAAAAGTTTCTCCACAGCGTCCCCGAACGGCCATCGGCCCGTCACCGCAAGGCCTTGCGGGGGCTGCGTCCGGGTGCTGTTCGATCACTGACGGGGTGCCAGGACTGTCCGGAACTGAACGCCGGTATGTCCGTTCTTCCTACTTTCGAAACCTTTGTGCGGGCGAAGACTGTGTAAACACTCGAACTGCTCCCCCTCCCGCTCTCCTCAGCAGGCGCATTGTGGGCTTACCGTATGCCCCATGACCTCGCCCCGCTCCTACGACGGAGTCGGCTACCCCTCTCCGTCCTTCTCCTCCGGCACGCCGATCTACGACAGCCTCGTGGCTGAGCGCGGCGTCCCCCAGATCGCACCCATCAACGTGCCGGCGGCCCTGCCCCCGGCACTGTCCTCCGGTTACGGATCCGGCCTCGGCCAGTCCTACGAGAACCGGTACGGCAACGGGTACGAGAGTGCCGGCAGCAACCTCCCCGCGCTGCCGCCCGCCCGCCTCGCCCTGGGCCCCGGCCCGAGCAGCGGCCCCTCCGCCGGCCCGGCCACGGCGTACATCCCGGCGCAGCCCGCGCCCGCGTACGCCTCCGCGCCGCAGCCGCCCGTCCCCGGTTACGGCGCCCCCCAGCCGTACCAGCGACCGCAGCCCGCCGCCCCGACCTTCGCGCAGACCGCCGGCGGTGGCTACCAGCCGACCGGCGGCCAGAGCTTCGGCGGCCAGAACACCTTCATCGGCCAGGGCGGGCAGCAGACCTTCGGCGCGCAGCCGACCGGCGGACCGGCCGGTTTCGGCCAGGGCCAGCCCGGCGGCCCGCAGGGCGGTCCGCAGGGCTTCGGCGGCCAGCAGTCCTTCGGCGGCCAGAACCCGGCCGGCCCCGGCTTCCAGGGCCAGGGCGGCGACCAGAGCTTCGGCGGCGCCCAGCTGCGCCCGGCCATGGCGCCGGTCGCGCCGGTCCGCCCGATGCAGCCGCAGCGCCCCGGCCCGTACGGCGAGCCCGGCGGCTACCAGCAGGGCGGCTACCAGCCGCAGGGCCAGGGTTACTGAGCCCGAGCACACCACGGGGCCGCCCCCACCGGCCACCACCCGCACCACCTGAGCACCACCCGGCGCCCCCCGAACGCCGGGCGAACGGAGAACGGGTCATCCACGGACCGCCCGGAACGCCCCCCACGGCGTACCGGGCGGTCCGTGCGCGTACGGGGGCCGGGAGAGGTCCCGGACCGGTGCTCCCCCACCGGTCCGCAGCGGTCGCGAAGCGCCCCGGGGCAGCCGCGTCCGCCCCGATCGCTGCTGGCAGGATGGAGGGATGCACCTCACCGGACTCCACGCCTACCCCGTCAAGTCGATGTACCGCCTGAGCCCCGACAGCGCCGCGGTCCATCCCTGGGGTCTGGCCGGAGACCGCCGCTGGATGCTCGCCGACCCCACCGGACGCTTCGTCAGCCAGCGCGAGAACGCCGCCCTCGGACAGGTCCGGGTCGACCTGCTGCCGGACGGCGCACTCGCGCTGACCGCCCCCGACGGCTCCCGGATCGAGGTCGCCGCGCCCGCCGCCGACGCCGGCGACCCGATCGCCGAGGTCGAGGTCTGGGGCACCCGCTTCCGCGCCGTCGAGGCCGCCAAGGACGCCCACGAGTGGATCGCCGACCGCCTCGGCGACTACCGCCTGGTGCACCTGGACGACCCGCGCGCCCGGCCCGTCGACCCGGAGTACGGCCGGCCCGGCGACACCGTCTCGATGGCCGACGGCTTCCCGCTGCTGCTCACCACCACCGGCTCGCTGGAGCGGCTCAACGAACTGATCGCCGCCGAGCACCCGGACGGCCACGAGACCCTGCCGATGGAACGTTTCCGCCCCAACGTGGTGGTCGCCGGCTCCGAGCCCTGGGCCGAGGACGGCTGGCGCCGGATCCGGATCGGCGCGCTCACCTTCCAGGTGGTCAAGCCCTGCGGCCGCTGCGTGGTCACCACCACCGACCAGGAGAGCGGCGAGCGGCGCGGCCCCGAGCCGCTGCGCACCCTGGCCCGGCACCACCGGCTGCTGCGGAGGGCCGCGTTCGGACAGAACCTGATCCCCGAGCGCCCGGCCGGTGTCGAGGGCGACGTGCTGGGGACGCTGCGCCTCGGCGACGACGTCGAGGTCCTGGAGGACGGGGCGCACTGGTCCCCCGACCAGCGCTGACGCCACCACCGCGCCCTGCCCCGACTCCCGCGCCCTGCCCGGAGCGCGGCCTCCGGCCCGCCGGCACGGAACTCCGGCTGTGCGCGCTCGTTGAAGCAAGTGGTCGGAACCTGTGGCCGCGGTGGGCGCCCCCGGTGCCCGCCCGTGCCGAGCGGCCCCGGCCGGGCGCACCGGCCGGTCCGGACGGACGGACGGATCACCCGTCCGGGCGCGCTACGGTGGGCGGACGGCCCGCGCACCCCCGCGCCCACGGCCCGTTGATCGCCGGCACGACGAAGGTGGGGACGACAGATCGTCATGGCTGAGCACAGGGTCCGGGTCACCCAGGACAGCGCATCCCGCTGGCGCCGCCGCGCGGGCGAGTACGACACGCTCGCGGAGGCCCTGGCCGCCGCCGAGCCGGGCGACACCGTGACCGTCCGGCCCGGCACCTTCCGGGAGAACGTGCTGCTGGACAAGCCGGTGACGATCGTTGCGGCCCAGGGCCCGGGCACCGTCCGGATCGAACCGGCCTCCGGGGTGGCGATCACCGTCACCGCCGCCGCGACCGTGCGCGACCTGGTGGTCGAGGGCGGCGACAGCTCCGCCCCGGCCGTCCTGGTCACCGGAGCGCAGGCGACGCCCGCGTTCAGCGGCTGCCGGATCGAGACCCGCTCCGCCACCGGGGTCGAGATCGGCGGCGGCGCCCGCCCGACCCTGCGCGGCTGCGTGGTCGCCAACCCCGGCGGCCTCGGGCTGCGGCTGCGCGGCGAGGGCACCGCCGCCGCCTTCGAGGACTGCGAGGTCGCCGCGGCCGGCCAGGCCGGGCTCGCCGTGCTCGGCGGGGCGACCGCCGCCCTCGACCGCTGCCGGATCCACCACGCCTCCGGCGCCGGCGTGCTGCTCTCCGACCCGGGCAGCGCCGCGGAGCTCACCGGCTGCGAGATCTACGAGATCCGCGGCAGCGGCGTGCAGGCCGAGGCCCAGGCCGGCGGGCGGCTGGTCGACTGCGACATCCACCGGGTCACCGGCAACGGCCTGACCCTGGACGGCGAGGCCGAACTGGTGCTCACCGGCTGCCGGGTGCACGACCTGCCGGAGAACGGCGCCGACCTGCGCGGCCGCGCCAAACTCCGCCTCTCCAACAGCACCGTGCGGGACTTCGGACGCGGCGCGCTCTCGGTCTGGGACCAGGGCACCGAGGCGATCGCCGAGTCCTGCCGGATCCACGGCTCCACCGGTGAGTACCCGGCGCTGTGGGTCAGCGACGGCGCCCGGCTGACCCTCACCGACTGCTCGCTGTACGACCTGCCGGACGCGCTGTTCGTCCTCGACCGGGACTCCGCGGCCGTCGCCCGGGGCTGCTCGTTCAGCCGGATCCGCAGCTCGGCCGTCTCGGTCAGCGGCGGGGCCACCGTCACGCTCGCCTCCTGCCAGGTGCAGGAGGCCGGGACCGGGCTCTGGTTCCGCGACCACGGCAGCGGCGGACTGCTCACCGACTGCGAGATCTCCGACGTCGCCACCGGGGTGATCGTCACCAAGGGCGCCGACCCGGTGCTGCGCGAGTGCACGGTACGGGCCAGCACGGACGCCGGGGTGTACGTCTCGGCCCAGGGCCGCGGCACCTTCGAGGACTGCCGGGTCTCGCACGGCAAGGGCTTCGGCTTCCACATCATCGACGGGTGCCGCACCCAGCTCACCCGCTGCCGGGCGGAGCAGAACGAACGGGCCGGCTTCGAGTTCTCCGAGCCCGGACCGGTCGCGGAGGGGTGCACCTCGGACGACGTGGCCCCGCCCGCCCCGGCCGGCCCGGGCACCGCCGGACGGCCCGAGCTGCCCGCCCCGAGGCCCGCCCAACACGCCACGGCGGCACCGGTGTCGACCGTCCTCTCGACCTCTCCGGTGGCGGGCTCCGCCGCCGCGGCGACGGCCACGATCGCGCCGATCCCGGACTGCCGCCCGGCCGACGAGGCGCTCGCCGAACTGGACTCGCTGGTCGGCCTGGCCACGGTGAAGCAGGAGGTGCGCACGCTGATCGACCTGATCTCGGTCGGCCGGCGCCGCCGCCAGGCCGGCCTCAAGGCCCCCTCGCTCCGCCGCCACCTGGTCTTCACCGGCGCCCCCGGCACCGGCAAGACCACCGTCGCCCGGCTGTACGGCGAGATCCTCGCCTCGCTCGGGGTGCTCCAGCGCGGCCACCTGGTCGAGGTGGCCCGGGTCGACCTCGTCGGCGAGCACATCGGCTCCACCGCGATCCGCACCGCCGCCGCCTTCGACCGGGCCCGCGGCGGGGTCCTCTTCATCGACGAGGCGTACGCCCTCGCCCCCGAGGACGGCGCCCGGGACTTCGGGCGCGAGGCGATCGACACCCTGGTCAAACTGATGGAGGACCACCGGGACGAGGTGGTCGTCATCGTGGCCGGCTACACCGCCGCGATGGAGCGCTTCCTCTCCGCCAACCCCGGTGTCTCGTCCCGCTTCTCACGGACCGTCACCTTTCCCGACTACACGGCGGACGAACTCCTGGAGATCGCCCGGGCCCAGTGCGCGGAGCACGAGTACGCGCTCTCCGAGGCCGCCGAGGGCGCGCTGCTGGACCACTTCGGCGGGCTGGAGCGCGGCCCCAACTTCGGCAACGGGCGCACCGCGCGGCAGGTGTTCGAGACCATGGTCGAGCGCCACGCGGTGCGGGTGGCCTCGCTGGCCGACCCGTCCACGGAGGAACTGCAGCTGCTCGTCCCGGCGGACCTGCCGGCTGCAACTCTGCCGTAGGCCGGCCGGCGGGACGGCGGGACGGCGCGGGAACTCCCCGTCGGCGACGGGGCGTTGGGCCGGTCATGGAAACGCTTCTGACGGGCGCCGCGGGCGGACTGCTGTTACCGGCCGGGCTGGTGGTGCTGTTCTTCCTCGGCGCGGTGGTACGGCGACTGCGCAGTCGGCACGCCGCCCCGGTCGGGCGCGGCGCCGGTGCGACCGCGACGGAGGAGCTGCACGCGCTGCTCTACCCGGGCAAGCGGGCACAGCTGGAGCAGCGCCGGGTCGAGCTGGTGCTGCGGGACGACGAGCACGACGGCGCACCGAAGCGCACCGGGATCGACCTCGCGGGCGGCCGGGCCGTGATCCGACGGGGTGCGGGCGGGTGACGGACGACGGATGACGACTGACAGATAACAGATTTTGAAATCTGTTATCTGTCAGTTGTCATCCGTCGGTTGTCAGTCGTCACCCGCCAGCCGACGACCCGTCAGCCCGTCCAGGCGCCGCCCGCCAGGAAGTCCTCCAGGGCGGACCGGTACGGGGCGATGTCGATCCGCTCACCGGCCAGCCAGTCGTCCGAGTAGTACTTGTCCAGGTAGCGGTCCCCCGGGTCGCAGATCAGGCCGACCACGCTGCCCGTCCGGCCGGCCGCCCGCATCTCCGCGACGATCCGCAGCGCGCTCCACAGTCCCGTCCCGGTGGAGGCACCGGCCTTCTTCCCGAGCACCTGCTCCAGCAGCCGCACCGCGGCGATCGAGGCGGCGTCGGGCACCTTCATCATCCGGTCGACCGCCCCGGGCACGAAGCTCGGCTCCATCCGGGGCCGCCCGATGCCCTCGATCCGGGAGCCGCTCGCGCAGACGGCGTCCGGGTCGTGGTTCACCCAGCCCTCGAAGAAGCAGGAGTTCTCCGGGTCCGCGACGCAGATCCGGGTGTCGTACTGCATGTAGTGCACGTACCGGGCGATGGTCGCCGAGGTGCCGCCGGTGCCCGCGGTGGCCACGATCCAGGCCGGCTCCGGGTGCGGCTCCAGGCGCAGCTGGGCGAAGACCGACTCGGCGATGTTGTTGTTGCCGCGCCAGTCGGTGGCCCGCTCGGCGTAGGTGAACTGGTCCATGTAGTGCCCGCCGGTCTCCTCGGCGAGCCGCGCGGAGGCCTCGTAGACCTCGTCCGAGCGCTCGACCAGGTGGCACTCGCCGCCGTGGAACTCGATCAGATCGATCTTGGCCTGGCTGGTGCTCTTGGCCATGACGGCGATGAACGGCACCCCGATGAGCTGGGCGAAGTACGCCTCGGAGACGGCGGTGGAGCCGCTGGAGGCCTCGATCACCGGCTTTCCGGGGCGGATCCAGCCGTTGCAGAGCCCGTAGAGGAAGAGCGAGCGGGCCAGCCGGTGCTTGAGCGAGCCGGTCGGGTGGGTGGACTCGTCCTTGAGGTAGAGGTCGATCCCCCACTCGGCGGGCAGCGGGAAGCGCAGCAGGTGGGTGTCGGCGGAGCGGTTGGCGTCGGCGTGGACCTTGCGCACCGCCTCCTTGAGCCAGTCGCGGTACTGCTGGTCGGAGCGGTCGACGTCGACGGTCGGCTCGATGCCGACGATCCCACCGGACTGGGTGCTCATGGTCACGTACTCCCTCTTTGCGGCCCCCCGCTGCTCACTACGAGTGTACGATAGTTACGATAAGTGACCGTTTTCGTAGGCCCAGCTTCCGCTTATCGCCCCTCGCGGCCCGCCCGCCGCCCGCCGCGCGCCACCCGCTGCCCGCTGCCCGCCTCCTCAGACCGGCACCGACTGCGGGTCCGCGAGGTACGGCCCCCAGCCGAGCTCGGCGGCGCCCGCGAGCGCGCCGTGCGCCAGCTCCGCGCCGACGATCGGCACCCGCCCGCTGCGCCCCCACAGGCTGCGGTCGGCGACCACCGCGCGCAGCCGGTCGGGGGCGGCCTCCAGGAGGTCGAGGTGCAGGCCGCTGAGCACCACCCGGTCCGGGTTGAGGATGTTGGCGACCCCGGCCAGCCCGAGCCCGAGCCGGTCGATCACGTGCTCCACAGCGGCCCGCGCCCGCTCGTCGGTCGCGGCCGCCCAGCACAGCTCGCGCGCCTGGTCGAGCAGCGGGCGGCCGGGCTCCGGGGTGAGGCCGGCGGCGGCGAACAGCGCGTCCGGGTCGGTCTCGGCGTTCAGGCAGCCCCGGTTGCCGCACGCGCAGGGGCGGCCCTGCGGGTCGACGGTGAGGTGGCCGACCTCCAGGGCGAGCCCGGCGCTGCCGGTGTGCAGGTGCCCGTCGATCACCAGCGCGCCGCCGACGCCGCGGTGGCCGGAGGTGACGAAGAGCAGGTGCCGGGCACCGCGCCCGGCGCCATGCCGGTACTCGGCGAGGGCGGCGAGGTTGGCGTCGTTGGCGATGACGGCGGGCAGCGGCCGCACGGCCTTCGGGCCGTGGTCGGCGCGGCCGACCTCGACGTCGTAGAGGTCGGCGACCGGGGTGCCGCTGGGCCAGGCGAAGTGCAGCGCGGCGAGCGCGGTGCCGTCCGGCTCGGTGACCGGGTTGGGCAGTGCGAGCGAGGCGGCCAGGCAGCGGCGGTCGGTCGCGCGGGCCAGCTCGGCGCCGGCCTGGGCGACGGCGCGCAGCATCCGGACCGGATCGGTGGCGGCGGGCAGCGGCAGGTGGACGGGCGGGTCGAGCAGTCCGCCGAGTCCGGCCAGGGTGACGCTCAGGCCGTCGGCGTGGATCTGGCCGGCGACCACGACCGGGCCCTGCGGGTCGATCGCCAGCCGGTGCGAGGGACGGCCGCGACCGCCGCCGGCCGGGCGGGAGTCGACGGTGATCAGGCCGAGCGCCTCCAGTTCGGCCGTGACGGCGCCGGCGGTGGCCCGGGTGACGTCCAGCGCGCGGGTCAGCGCGGACCGGGTGGGCGTCTGGCCGGTGTGGATGAGCGAGAGCGCCGGGCCGAGCAGCGTCCGACCGCGGTCGGGTGCCGCGCGGCGGTGGGCGTCGCGCTGCGCGTCGGCGTCGGTCCCGGAGCGGGGCCGCGGGCTTGAAGGTGAGAGCTGCACGCCCCTATTGTGACTTTGTGTCGCTTCGAAACAAAATCAGTTCCCACCGCCACGCGGACCCGACCTCCCCCCAGTCTCGCAGCACACCCCCGGTCGCGGACAGCCCCTGGGGCGCCGCACGGCTCGCGCTCACCGCCTTCTTCGCCGTCGACGGCTTCCTGTTCGCCGCCTGGGTCGTCCGCATCCCGGACGTCCGCAGCCAGGTCAACGCCTCGCACAGCGCCCTCGGACTGGCCCTGCTCTGCCTGTCCGTCGGCGCCGTCCTCACCATGCCGGCCGTCGGTCGGCTCTGCCTGCGCTACGGTTCGCGCCCGGTCACCGTGGCCTCGCTGGCCCTGCTCGCCCTCGCCGTCCCGCTGCCCGCGCACACCCATTCGGTGTACTCGCTCGGCGGGGTGCTGGTGCTGTTCGGCGCCGGGTACGGCGGCGCCAACGTCGCCATGAACAGCGCCGCCGTCGACCTGGTCGCCCAGCTGCGCCGGCCGGTCATGCCCAGCTTCCACGCCGGGTACAGCCTGGGCGGGCTGCTCGGCGCGGGCATCGGCGGACTGCTCGCCGAGCGGCTGACCACCGCGTGGGCGCTCGCGCTCGGCGGCCTGCTGGGACTCGCCGTGACCGTCGGCGCGGGCGTCGGCCTGCTGCGCAGCCCGGCCGCGCCGATGGTCGCCCCGGACCGGACCCCCGGCCCGGCCGACGCTCCAACCAGCGTTCCGGCCGGCGCTCCGGCCGGCGGGAGGCACGTCCGCCTGCTGGTCCTGCTGCTCGGCCTCACCGCCCTGTGCACGGCGTACGGCGAGGGCGCCGTCGCCGACTGGACCACCCTCCACCTCACCGACGACGTCCACGCGGGCGCGGGCACCGCCGCCGCCGGGTACGCCGCGTACGCCTTCGCCATGACCAGCGGACGGGTGGGCGGCACCTGGCTGTCCATCCGGCTGGGCCAGAACCGGCTGATGCTGCTCGGCGGACTCACCGCCGCGGCCGGCATGCTGCTCGCCGCCCTGGCCCCGTCGGTGCCGGTGGCCATCGGCGGGTTCGTCCTGGTCGGCCTCGGGCTGGCCAACCTGTTCCCGCTCGCCATCGCGCGCGCCGGTGCGGCGGGCGGGCCGCAGGGCGTCGCGCTCGCCTCGACGCTCGGGTACGGCGGGATGCTGATCGGGCCCGTGGCGATCGGCTTCCTCGCCGATGCGGTCGGACTGCCGCTCGCCCTGACCACGGTCGCGGTCGCGGCCACCGCCGCGGCCCTGCTGCCGCTGACGGTCCGGCGGCACTGACGGCCGGGCGACCGGGCAACCGGGCGCCCGGGCGACCGGGCGACCGGGCGACCGGGCGGGGCTCGCGGTCGAACGGCACTGACGGCCGGGCGGCGCTGACGGACCCGCCCCGGCAGTGGCAGGATGCGGACCCATGACCACCACCGGACGCATCCAGGTACTGCGGGCGAGCGAGCGCCCGGCCACCCCGTGGCTCAACGGGGGCGGGGTGACCCGGGAGGTCGCCGGGTCCCCCGCCGGGGCCGGGATGGCCGACTTCGACTGGCGGGTGAGCCTCGCCGATGTCGCCTCGGCCGGCCCGTTCTCGCCGTTCCCCGGGATCGACCGGGTGATCACCCTGGTCGAGGGCGCCGGCATGGCGCTCGCCGTGGACGGCGTCGAGCAGCTGGTCGACGCCCCGTTCCGCCCGTTCGCCTTCCCGGGCGACGCCGCCACCGACTGCCGGCTGCTCGGCGGCCCGGTGGTGGACTTCAACGTGATGACCCGCCGCGGCCGGGCCGACGCCGTCGTGGAGCTCCGGACCGGGCCCGGCAGTGTCGCCGTCCCGGAGGGGTCGACCGTCCTGCTGGTCTGCCTGGCCGGTACGGCCGTCGTCGACGGCGGCACCGAACTCGGCCGCTACGACGCCGCAGTACTCGACGCACTGGGCACCCACGAGCTGCGGCCCGACGGCGTCACCGCCGCGATCACCTTCCGCACCTCCGCACTCCGCACCACCGACTGAGCAGCCCGCTGCCCGTACCCCCGCCGGAACCGGGGGTACGGGCAGCGGCGGCACCGGCCGCGTCAGCCGCAGAACACCGGCGTGGCGTGCGCCGGGTCCAGCGCGTTGGTCACCAGGTGCAGCGCCGTCGGCGAGAACGCGATGGCGACGTGTTCGGCGAGGGTGACCGGGCAGTGGTCCTGGAGCACCTGGTTGTCCACGTCCGGCCCGTTCAGGAACTGGGTCCGCCACGGGGTGACGACCTCGTCGTACACGGTCGAGATCACCGTGTAGTGCACGCCCGGCACGGTGTCCGGCCGGGAGGCCATGGTGGCATTGAAGGCGGAGCCCACCGCCTGGTCGCGGCAGGCCTGGCAGACGGTGTAGATCAGGTCGGCGACGCCGGGGAAGTACGGCGCCAGCTTGGTGATCCCGTCGAGGGTCGTGCCGTGGTTGGACGGCGCCAGGCCGATCAGCCTGTCCACCTTGGAGGCCCCGCCGAGGAACTTGAGGTAGTAGTTCGGCAGCATGCCGCCCTGGGAGTGGCCGACGATGTCGACCTTGGCCGCACCGGTCGCGGACCTCACCAGGTCGACAAAGTGGGCGAGTTGGGCCGCCGAGGCGGGCACCGGACCGAGGCCGCCGATCGGCAGCAGCAGCCCGCTGCCGGTGGAGGTGATGCCCGGAACGGTGCCGTAGTCGAGGGCGAAGACGCAGTACCCGAGGCCCTTGAGCAGCGGGGAGAGCGCCAGCCAGTTCTCGTAGCGGTTGGCGAAGGTGCCGTGCACCAGCACCACCGGGTCGGGGTGGGCGGCGGACGGCCGGCAGCTCCAGTCGTTGGCGCCGGGCGGCGAGGCCACCGAGTCACCGTCGGGCGGGAGCGCGGCCGTGGCTGGGGCCGCGGCAGCGGCCGGGGCGGCCGCGGCGGGGGCCGCGGCGGCGACCAGCAGCGCGCCCGCCAGGACGGCCGCGCCGAAGGCTCCGCCGAACCGGCGGCGCAACGGAGTTGCGGAGAAGCGGAGAAGTGGGGTTCTCAACTGTTGCCTCCACAGCGGAAGTTTGTTACCAACAGGTAACCCGAGTGGCTCAATGATGCGGTCACCCTTCCGGCCCGGCCCTTGGGCGTCCCCCAGACCTGGACGGTGTTCTCTGTGACCGGTCACAACGCGCCCCACTGCACCCCCACCAGCCGCTCCGCCGAACTCCCCGCGCACCGGCCCGCCGACGCCTCAGCCGAAACGGCCACCGCAACCGACACGGCCACCGCCACGGCCACCGGCTCCGCCGACCACCCCTCACCGTGGCGCGTCCCGGTGATCGGCGGACTCCCGGCCGACCAGAGACTCCTCGGCGGCGCCCGCGCGTTGGCCGCCGTCGTGGTCACCGCCCTGCTGGAACGGGTGCCGGTCTACCACCGCCTCCCGCGCGAGCAGCTCACCGGCGAACTCACCCGGGACACCGAGCGCCGCATCCGCGGCCTGGCCCACGCCGTCCGCACCGGACTCCCCGCCCCCGCCGAGGAGTTCACCGCCGTACGGGAGGCCGCAGCGCGCCGCGCCGAGGAGGGCCTGCCGCTGGACGCCGTCCTGCTCGCCCACCACCTCGGACTGGAGGTCTGCTGGGAGTTCCTCACCCGGGACGCCCACGCCGGGGACGCCGCCGACCTGGTGCTGCTCAACCGCCTGCTGCTCGACCAGCTCCGCCGGGCCACCACCGCCGCCGGCGCCGGCTACCTGGACGGGCAGCAGTCGGCCGGCGACCGGAGCTCGACCGCCCGGCAGTCCCTCCTGACCGCACTGCTCGCCGGCACCCCCGCCGAGGAGGTGGCCGCCCGGGCCGGCACCGAACTGCCGGCCGGCTACGCCGTGCTCTGCCTGTCCCTCGCCGACCACCCGGACGAACACTCCCCCGGCATCGACCCGGCCATCGCCGCCCGCCGCAAGCTGCGCCGCTTCCTCGCCGAACTCGACCACCGCACACGGCAGTCGGCGCTCTCCACGCTCACCCCCTCGGGCGGCCTGCTGCTCCTCCCGCTGCCGTCCCCGACCAACCGGGCCGACGGGCCCGCCGACGGCTCCGAGAACGGATCGACCGACAGCTCCGAGGACGGGGCCGACTGGCCCCGGCTCGGCGCCACCCTCGCCGCCGCGGCCCGAGCCGCCGGGGTGCCCGTGCTGGCCGGAGCGGCCGCCGCGGTGCCGGCAGAGGTGCCCGGCGCCGCCGCCCTCGCCTGTGAAGTCCTGGACGTCGCCCGGGCGTTCGGCCGACCGCCCGGGCTGCACCGGCTGGACGACGTGCTGCTGGAGTACCAGCTCACCCGGCCCAGCCAGGCCCGCGCCCGGCTCGCCGCCCTGCTCGAACCCCTCGCCGACGGCGGGGAGTTGCTCACCACCCTGCGCATCCACCTGGCCGGCGGCCTCAACCGCCGACAGACCGCGAGCGCCCTGCACCTGCACCCCAACACCGTCGACTACCGGCTGCGCCGGATCGCCGTGCTCACCGGGCTGGACCCGGCGCGCCCGGCCGACGTCCTACGGATCACCGCCGCGATCGCGGCCCGGACGGCCGAACGGTCGGCCCCGGCCCACTGGTCGTGAAACGACGGCACCCGCGCCGACCACGGCGCGGGCGCCGTCCCGAAGTCAACGCCCCGAGGCCAACGCCCCGAGGTCAGCAGCTCGGGGCCAGCATCTCGAGGTCGACAGCTCAGGGTCGACAGAACGACCTCAGTCCTGCTCCCCCGGCAGCCGCAGGTCCCACCCCACCAGGGCCCGCAACTGCTCCGCCGTCACCCCGTCCGGCAGCGGCCGGGGCGGTTCGTGCCGCAGCGGCGGCTGCCAGCCCTCCTCCTCGGTCCAGCGCCGGACCACCTTGGCCGGGGCCCCGGCGACCACGCTGTGGTCGGGCACCTCGCCGCGCACCACCGCACCGGCCGCGACCACCACGTTGCGGCCGATCCGCGCCCCCGGCATGATCACCGCGCCGGTGCCGATCCAGCTGCCGGCGCCGATCTCCACCGGCTCGTTGCGCGGCCACTGCTTGCCGATCGGCAGCTCGGTGTCCCGGTACTCGTGCGCCTGGTCGCTGACGTACACCCCGGGACCGGTCCAGACGTCGTCGCCGATCACGATCGACTGGTGGCCGACGATGTGGCTGTCCCGCCCGATCACGCAGCCGCCGCCGATCCGTACGATCGGCTCCGGCCCGAGGTCGAGCCCGGGCAGGAAGCCCGCGCTGATGGTGACCCGCTCGCCGATGATCGAGAACGGCCCGATGGTGATCCACCGTTCGTTGAACACCGCCCCGAGCGGGAAGGCGAGGGTGGTGCCGTCGCCCAGCTCGCCGAACCGGTACGGACCGGGGTTCCGGTTGCTGACCGCGCCGGTCCGCTGCACCCAGCGCCAGCCCCGGTGGACGAGGCGCCCGGCGGCCCGGCGGCCGCCGTCCCGGACGGCGGAGAGGAGGGAACGGGTTATCGGCATGCGCTCACGTTACCGGCCCGTAGCGTCCGTCCGGTGACCGGGAGGCCGACATCACACCGGCCCCACCGCCCCCTTCAGCACCACCCCCGGGCCCGCCCCGGGCCACTCCCGGACCGTCCCCGCGGCCGTCCCCCGCGGCCGTCCGAAATCCGCCACCGATGTCCGTCGGCAGTGGAACACTCCGTCCCATGGAGATCTCCGAGCACATCGAAGCAGTCCGCCGCGAGGGCGCCCTGCTGGCCGACGCCGCCGCCCGCACCGACCTCACCACGCCCGTCCCGACCTGCCCGGACTGGCGGTTGAGCGACTTGCTGCGCCACATCGGCCAGGTCCACCGCTGGGCCGCCGCCTTCCCGGCGAAGGGCCTGAGCGCCCCGCCGGAGGGCGCGGACCGGCAGGCCGTGGTCGGCCCGGACCCCTCCGACGCCGCACTGCTCGACTGGTACCGGGAGGGCCACGCCGCCCTGCTGACCGTGCTGTCCGAGGCCCCCGCCGACGTCGAGTGCTGGACCTTCCTGCCCGCGCCCAGCCCGCTGGCCTTCTGGGCCCGGCGCCAGGCGCACGAGACCGCCGTGCACCGCTTCGACGCCGACGCGGCGGCCGGTTCGCCGGGCCCGGGCGTCGACGGCACGCTCGCCCTGGACGGCATCGACGAACTGCTGCGCGGCTTCCTGCTCCGCGGCCGGTCCACGGTGCACAGCGACGACCCGCGCACCATCCGGATCCGGCCGACCGACGGGGCCAGCTCCTGGCACCTGACGCTCTCCCGGGAGCCGCTCGCCGTCACCACGGAGGAGCGCCCCGAGCCCGCCGACCTGACGGTCAGCGGTCCGGCGGCCGAGCTCTACCCGCTGCTCTGGAACCGGCTGACCGTCGAGCGGGCCGGGCGGGTCGAGCTCAGCGGCGACCAGGACCTGTTCGACCACTGGCGGACCGCCGCGACGATCTGACCCCGGTCGGGCCGGGCCGGAGTCAGGTCCGGCCCAGCTCGATCCAGCCCAGCCCAGCCCGACTCGGCCCAGCCAGGCCCGGCCCGGCCCGGCCCAGGAGCTCAGCGCACCCAGGCCGCCGGCCGCTTCTCCAGGAACGACCGCATCCCCTCCTGCGCCTCCGCCGACCCGAACAGCCGCGCCGACAGCTGCACCAGCTCGTCCGCGTCCCGCGCGAAGGAGCGCGCCACCTCGGCGTTGGCCAGCCGCTTGGACTCCGCCAGCCCCTGCGGCGAGCCCTGGCGCAGCGCGTCCAGCAGACCCTTCACCAGCACCCCGGTGGACTCGCTGGACTCGGCCGCCCGGGTGATCAGACCGATCCGGGCCGCCTCGGCGGCGTCGAAGACCTCGCCGGTCAGGTAGTAGCGGGAGGCGGCGCGCGGCTCCAGCTTGGGGCGCAGCGGCAGCGAGATGACGGCGGGCGCCAGGCCGAGCCGGACCTCGGTGAAGGCGAAGGTCGCGGCCGGTCCGGCGACGGCGAGGTCCGCCGCGCCGATCAGGCCGAGGCCGCCGGCCCGGGCGTGCCCGTCGACCACGGCGATGACCGGCTTGGTGCAGTCCACGATCGCCTTCTGCAGCTCGACCAGGCCGCGCGGGCCCACCGTCGGGTCCGCGCCGGTCGCCTCGGAGAGGTCCGCGCCCGCGCAGAACACCTTGCCGGTGTGGGTGAGCACCACCGCGCGGACGTCCCGGTTCGCCGCGGCCACCGCCAGTCCGGCGTGCAGCTCGGACATCAGGCGCGAGGAGAGCGCGTTGCGGTTGTGCGGCGAGTCGAGGGTGAGCGTGGTGACGGCGTCCGCGGTGCTGACGCGGACGAGGGGCTCTGCGCTGGTCATCGGCGTGGGCCTGCCTTCCGGCTGAGGGTGGGTCGGACTGCGGGCGCGGCCCGGGGTGCCCGGACCGCGCCCGCACGACTCTGGCACGCCCACCCGCCCCTCGGCCAGAGCCGACCGGCACCCCTCGGCCCGAGCCGACCGCCGCCCTCCGGCCGCCGGGTCGAAAACCGCTGGTGGCAGCCCCGGTCCGCCCGTCAGCATGGGCCCATGACCACCGACCCCCCGGTCCTGCTGCTCGCCCCGCGCATCAACGAGACCGGCCTCCAGCTGCGCACCGCCGCCGGGCTGCGCGGCCTGCGCGCGTGCACCGCCGCCTCCTGGCGGGCGCCGCGCGAACTGCTCGGCGCCGCGGTGCACGTGTATGGCGGGCCGCTGTTCGCGGACGCGGTCGGCCGGGAGCTCGGCCTCGCCCTGCTGGAGCCCGCCGAGGACTGGCTCGCCCGACTGCCGCTCGCGCTGACCGGCCGACGGATCTGCGCGACCACGCTGGCCGAGGCCCGTGCGCTGGGCGGCCCGGCCTTCGTGAAGCCGCCCGCGGACAAGCTGTTCGCCGCCCGGGTCTACCCCGACGGCAGCGCGCTGCCCGGGCCCGGGCTGCTGGACGGGGACACCCCGGTGCTGGTGAGCGAGGTCGTACGGTTCCGCACGGAGTACCGGCTGTTCGTCCTGGACGGCGCGGCGCGGACGGGCTCGCGCTACGCGCGGGACGGTGACCTGGCCGTCGCACCGCTCGGGGCGGACGGCCCCGAGGTGCTGGCCTTCGCCCGCGACGTGCTGGCCGCCTCGGCCTCGCACGCCGCGTTGCCGAGCGCGGTGGTGGTGGACGTCGGACGGACGGACCGGGGCTGGGCGGTGGTGGAGGCCAACGCCGCCTGGGCCAGCGGGGGTTACGCCGCCGACCCGGGCGAGGTCCTGGACGTGGTGCTGCGCTCCTCCGGCCCCGCTGCCCAACTGCCGTGCACCGACCGGGCGTTCCTGCGCGAGCTGCCCGAAGTGGTGCGCTGACCGGCGGGTTGACCGGGGGCGGCCGCTTGCGGTCCCGGCCTGCGGTGGCGCACGATCGGGCACCATGACCACCACGCACCTCACCCACATCACCCAGCCGCCGGGCGTCTTCCCCGCGAAGGGCTACACCCACGTCGTCACCGGCACCGGCCGACTGGTCCAGGTCTCCGGGCAGGTCGCCTTCGACGAGCACGGGGACCTGGTCGGCGCGGGTGACCCGAAGGCCCAGGCGCGTCAGATCTTCGAGAACCTGCGCCGCTGCCTGGCCGCCGCCGGCGCGGACTTCTCGGACGTCGTCAAGTTCACCTTCTTCATGACCGACATCGCCCACCTCGCGGCGATCCGGGACGCCCGGAACGAGTACCTGGGCGACCTGCCGCTCCCGGCGGCCTCGGCGATGCAGGTCGCGGCGCTGTTCCGGCCCGACGTGCTGATCGAGATCGAGGCGACGGCGGTCGTCCCGGAGTAACGCCCGTACGCCCCCTCGCACCAGAGCTCCTCACCCCAGAGCTCCTCACCCCAGAGCTCCTCGCTCCGGCCCCCTCAGGCCGCCCGCAGCCGCGCCTCCCGCCGTCCGGCCCACCGGACGGCGGGCCCCATCGCCAGGCCCGCCGCCAGCAGCGCCGCGCCCAGCACCGCCCACCCGGCCACCCCGTACCCGATCACCGCGGTGCTGACCACCGCCGGTCCGGCCATCATCGCGGCCGCCGAGCCCGCGTTGAACACCCCCTGGTAGGCGCCGTGTTCGTGCTCGCCCGCGAGGTCGTAGCTCAGCGCCCAGCCGCCCGCCTGTCCCATCACCTCGGCGAGCGACTGCAACCCGATCCCGACCAGTGCCACGGCGGCGGCGAGGATCCCGGGCAGGCCGTGCGCCATGGCGATGACCAGGCAGGAGGCGGCCAGCACCAGCCCGGCGCGCCGGCAGGCCCGGGCGGCGGCCGTCCGCTCCTCGGTGCCCCGGGTGGCCCGCACCTGGAGGGCGATCACCATCAGGGTGTTGACGATGAAAGCGCCGGCGACGGTGATCCGCGGCGCGTCGGTCTGCTGGACGATCCACAGCGGGACGCCGACCTCCAGGACGGCGAACTGCAGCCCGAGGACGGAACACAGCGCGGTCACCACCAGGAACGGACCGTCGCGCAGCGCCGGGTTGCGCCGCCGACCCTGCCCGACGCCCTGCCCGACGCTCTGCCCGACGCCCGCCCCGCCCGAGGCCGAGGCGGCAACCGGTGCGGAGGCACCCGGCCCCGCGCCCGCCTCCGCCGGCAGCCGGTACATCAGCAGCGCGACGGCCACGTACGAGACGGCGTCGGCCAGGATCGCCGCCAGGTAGACCGGCCGGGTGTCGAACTGGAGCGCGATCGCGCCGAGGCCGGTCCCCAGGCAGATGCCGATGTTGGTCACCACCCGCAGATACGCCCGGCCGGCCACCCGGCGGTCGGCGGGCAGCACCTGGGCGTACAGCGCGTTCCGCACCGCGGCCGCGCCGCGGTCCACCGCGGAGACGGCGCAGGCCAGGGCCACGAACGCGGCGTAGCCGTGCACCAGCGCGTACCCGGCCGTGCCCACGGCCTCGATCGAGACCAGCACGACCAGGACCCGCCGGGCGCCCCAGCGGTCGGCGGCCCGGCCGGCCGGCACGCTGGCGGCGACCCCGCACAGACCGGCGGCCGTCATCCCGAACCCCAGCTGGGCCGCGCTCAGTCCGAGCACCCGGGTGAAGAACAGCACCGCGACGGCCAGCGAGAGGCCGTTGCCCACCGTGTTGACCAGGGTGATCCCGGCCAGTCGACGGACCGTCGGATCGGGGTGGAGGCGGCGCCGGAGGGCCCCGGGCAGGCGGCCGTTCGGCTGGTGCGCGGGCACGCCGAAGGGTGGTGCGGAGGACTCCGCCGGTGTGGTGGTCATGCCGAGGATTCCACCGTCGGGCGGGCCGCACCCGACACTCCTTTAGGCTCTGGCTAAAAGCTCGACGACCGGCAGCCGACGGGAGGACCCCGGTGCACCGCTTCACCCTCCGGCTGGCCGACCTCGCCAGCACCTGGTTCGCCTACTCCCCGATCCTGGAGGCCGTGCTCAGCCTGCGGATGTGGACCCACCCGGGCCGGTACCGGCTCCAGAGCCCGGCCTTCGAGCGGCTGGGCCCCTCGTTCGCGCGCCTGGACTCCCGGCTGTTGCTCTCCCTGGTCGCCGAGAACCGCTGGGTCCCCGACTTCCTGACCCCCCGACCGTCCTCCCCCGCACCGGAGTTCCGCACCCAGCTCGCCACCGTCCGCGCCCTCCCGCCGGAGCAGCTGCGCGGCGAACTGGAGCTGACCTTCCGGCCGCACGGGCAGCCGCTGCCCGCCCTGCTCGACGCCGGACTGGCGGATCCGGCCCGGCTGTTGAGCCGGATCTGCGACTCCCTGGAGGAGTACTGGGAGGCGTGCCTCGCACCCGCCTGGTGGCCGCAGGCCCGCGCGGTCCTGGAGGCCGACCTGGTGTACCGGGCCCGGGTGCTGGCCCAGCACGGCGCGACGGCGCTGTTCACCGACCTCGACCACCGCCTGGAGTGGGCGGACGGCGCGCTGTCGATCAACCGGCACTGGACGGACGGGGACGTGGAGACCGCCGTGGACGGGCGCGGGCTGGTGCTCAGCCCGACCTTCTTCGTCCGGGGCGCGATCACCATGATCGACAGCACCCGCGCCCCGCAGATCTGCTACCCGGCGCGCGGCCAGGCCGCCATGGCCGGACAGGGCCCGCCGGTGCCGCCGCGCGCACTGGAGGCCCTGGTCGGCGCGCCGAAGGCCCGGCTGCTCGGCCTGCTCGCCGAGCCGGCCTCCACCACCGAGCTCGCCTACCGCCTGGGCGTCACCCCGGGGGCGGTCAGCCAGCACCTGTCCGTGCTGGCCGCCACCGGCCTGGTCAGCCGGGCCCGGCACGGCCGTTCGGTGCTCTACCGGCGCAGCGCGCTCGGGGACGAGCTCTCCGGCGGCCGGTGAGCGCCCCGCCGGCCCGCCGACCGGCCGCCCGGCCACCCCGCCACCCCGCCACCCCGCCACCCCGCCACCCGGCGACCTCCCCAACTCCCCATTGGTACAGACCTGTTGACGCATTGGTCCAGTCCTCCTACAGTGCCCATGCCCCCGCCCCCCACGGCGCGGGCACCGGTCGCCCACGGATCACCCCGGTTCTACGTCACCCTGTCCAACCCCCACAGCCACAGGGAGAACCATGTCCGCTCGATCCCGGGCGGGACGTCCCCGCATGCGCAGCAGACTGCTGGCACTGCTGTCCGTCCTGCTCCTCCCACTCGCCGTCCTGACCGCGCTCGCCGCCCCCGCGCTCGCGGCGGGCAAGCTCACCGCCACCTTCACCACCGCCGACAACGGCTCCTGGTGGCAGGGCACGTACATCGTCCACAACGACAACGCCACCGCCGTCACCGGCTGGACCCTGGATTTCGACCTGCCCACCGGCGTCACCCTGGGCAACACCAGCAACGGCACCGCGACCGTCAACGGCCGGCACGTCACCGCCACCGCCGCCTACTACAACGCGACCGTCAACGCCCACAGCACCACCGAGCCGTACAGCTTCTGGTTCGTCGGCACCGGCCCGGTCTCCACCCCGCTCAACTGCCGCATCAACGGCGACAAGTGCGACGGCTCCGCCGACGTCCCGCCGTCCGCGCCGGGCACCCCCACCGTCACCGGGTCGACCGCGCACACCCTCGCCCTGAGCTGGCCGGCCGCCACCGGCGGCGACTTCCCGGTCGCCTCCTACGACGTGCTGAACGGCGCCACCGTGCTCGCCTCCGGCCCGACCGCCAACGCCCTGGTCACCAGGCTCACCCCGGCCACCTCGTACACCCTGACCGTCCGGGCCAAGGACAGCCGCGGCAACACCGGCCCGCTCAGCGCCCCCGTGACCGCCAGCACCTTCGACCCGTCCACGGACACCGTCCCGCCGACCGCGCCCACCGACCTCCGTGCCACGTCGGTCGGTTCCTCCGACGTGACGCTCGCCTGGAACGCCGCCACCGACAACGTCCGGGTCGCCGCGTACGACGTCTACCAGGGCGCCACCCTGGTGACGACGGTCGACGGCGGCACGCTGACCGCGTCCGTCGGCAGCCTCTCGCCGTCCACCGCCTACACCTTCACGGTGAAGGCCCGCGACCCCGCCGACAACGCCTCACCCGCCTCCGCGCCGCTCGCCGTGACCACCGCGGACATCGTCGGCGCCGGCAAGTACGCCCGGGTCGGCTACTTCGTCCAGTGGGGCATCTACGGCCGCCAGTACTTCGTCAAGAACCTCGACACCTCGGGCAGCGCGGCCAAGCTCGACATCGTCAACTACGCCTTCGAGAACATCGATCCGGTCAACCTGACCTGCCTCGCGGGCGTCACCAAGGGCACCACCGCCAACCCGGAGGACCCGGACCAGGGCACCGGCGCCGGTGACGCCGACGCCGACTACGCCCGCCCGATGAGCGCCGACCAGTCGGTGGACGGCGTGGCCGACGACGGCTGGGGCAAACTCCGGGGCAACTTCAACCAGTTGAAGAAGCTCAAGGCCAAGTACCCGAACCTCAAGGTGGTCGTCTCGCTCGGCGGCTGGACGTACTCCAAGTACTTCTCCGACGTCGCCGCCACCGACGCGTCCCGGCAGAAGTTCGTCAAGTCCTGCGTGGACACCTGGATCAAGGGCAACCTGCCCGCCTACAACGGCGCCGGCGGTGACGGCGTGGCCGCCGGGATCTTCGACGGCATCGATCTCGACTGGGAGTGGCCCGGCTCCGGCGACGGCCACCCGGGCAACCACTGGAGCGCGAACGACAAGACCGACCTGACCCTGCTGGCCGCCGAGTTCCGCAAGCAGCTCGACGCGCTGGGCGGCCCGCACAAGCTGCTCACCGCCTTCACCCCGGCCGACCCGGCCAAGGTCGCGGCCGGCTGGGACCTCGGCAAGGTCTTCACCTCGCTCGACATCGCCAACGTCCAGGGCTACGACTTCCACGGCTCCGGCAGCGACAACTCCTGGGAGCCCAACCGCACCGGCCAGGCCTCCAACCTCTACCCCGACCCGAACGACCCCTACGCCTTCCACTTCAGCGTGGACGGCGCCGTCCAGACCTACCTCGCCGCCGGGGTCAACCCGCGCAAACTGACCATCGGCTTCCCGTTCTACGGGCGCGGCTGGCAGGGCGTGGCGGACGGCGGCGCCCACGGCGTCTGGCAGTCCGCGAACGGCGCGGCGCCCGGCCAGTTCGCCGAGGAGGCCGGCACCCGCGGGTACCAGAACCTGGTCACCGGCGTGCCGGGCCTCACCGTCTACCACGATCCCAAGTCCGTGGCCACGTACGGCTACACGGGCGCGAACGGGCAGTGGTGGACCTTCGACGACGCCTGGTCGATCGCCCAGAAGACGGCCTACCTCAAATCGAAGAACCTGCTCGGCGGCATGATCTGGGAGATGTCCGGCGACACCCCGGCGGGCAGCCTGATGTCCGCCCTCGACACCGGGCTCAAATAACCGGGCTCACCTAGCCGACCGTCCCCGCACCACGGGCCGGGGCGGGGGGGGGGGGGCCCCCCCGGGGGGGGCGGCGCCGCCGCCCCCCGCCCCCCCCCGGGGGGCGCCGCCCCGGCCGCACGAACCGGATCCCGCTACCGGGCGGCCATCGCCATCAGCTTGCGCGCCGCCCGGTTCTGCCGCAGCAGCTGCGCGAAGGTGGTGTGCCCCTGGGTGGTCCGGGCGAACGCCCGCCACGCCGCCGGCACCGTGGTGACCGCCGTGTGGAACAGGTACGGCCGCCGCTCGAAGGCGCTCAGCAGCTGCTTGCCCGCGCGCATCTCCACGCCCAGCCCGGCCTTGATCGCGAACGCGTAGTTCAGCGCCTCGCGCCGCACCGTGCCCGCGTCGCCCGCCTCCGCGATCCGCACCGCCCACTCCCCGGCCAGCCGGCCGGAGCGCAGCGCGTACGAGATGCCCTCGCGGGTCCACGGCTCCAGCAGTCCGGCCGCGTCCCCGGCCACCAGGACCCGGCCGCGGGAGAGCGGCGAGTCCTCGGCCCGGCAGCGGGTCAGGTGCCCGGACTCGACCCGCGGCGGGAAGCCGGACAGGCCCAGGCGCCGGATGTAGTCGGCGAGGTACTGCTTGGTCCGCTCGCCGTCGCCGCGCGCCGAGATGACGCCCACGGTCAGGCTGCTGGTCTCGGTCTTCGGGAACACCCAGCCGTAACTGCCGGGCAGCGGGCCCCAGTCGAGGTGGATCCGGCCCGACCAGTCGGCGGCCACCTGCGGCGGGACGGGGATCTCGGCCTCCAGGCCGAGGTCGATCTGGTCGAAGGTGACGCCCACGTGCCGGGCGATCCGGCTCGCGCTGCCGTCCGCGCCGACCACCGCCCGGGCCTCGAAGGTGCGCCCGTCGGCGGCCGTGACCACGGCCGTGCGGTGCTCGCCGCCGCGCTGCTCGACCCCGGTGACGGTCACTCCGGTGACCAGCACCGCCCCGGCCTGCTTGGCGGACTGGACCAGCCGCAGGTCGAACTCGTCCCGGTTGACCAGCCCGAACAGCATCCGCTTGGACCGCCGGGTCCGGGTGTACTGCCCGTCGTAGGCGAAGGTGACGGCCGACACCCGGTCCTGCAGCGGCAGTTCGAAGTTCGGCGGCAGGCTGTCCCGGGACGGGCCGATGATGCCGCCACCGCAGGTCTTGTAGCGGGGGTGCTCGGCCTTGTCGAGCAGCAGCACCCGGCGGCCCTGCGCGGCGGCGGCGTGCGCGGCCGAGGCCCCGGCCGGTCCGGCGCCGACCACCACGACGTCCCAGACGCCGTCGGGCGGCTGCGGCGCCTCGTCGAGCGCCCCGTCGAGCGCGTCGTCGAGCGGGACGCCGAGCGCCTCGTCCGACGGGCCGTCCGGCGGGCTGTCGATCGGGCTACGGGAATCAGGGCTTCCGGAGTCAGTCACGTCGACCAATCCTATGCGTCCGCCCGGCCTTCCGGACGCCGCACCACCCCCCGACGGGGAAGCTCCCCGAAGCCCCCCGGACGGCTCCGCCTATGATCGGCGGTACCCCAACCGACCCCCTCCGCCCGCACCACCCCCCGGGCGGACCCGTCCCCTTCGGAGCCCCGATGTCACAGCCCCTGGCCGACGCCGTCCGGTCCCTGATGGACCGTGCCCGCACCGACCTCGCCGAGCTGGTCGCCTTCCAGTCGGTCGCCGACCCGCGCCAGTTCCCGGTCGAGGAGTGCCAGAAGGCCGCGCACTGGGTCGCCGAGGCCTTCGCCGCCGAGGGCCTGACCGGCATCCGGCTGCTGGACACCCCGGACGGCACCCAGTCCGTCTACGGCGAGCTGCCCGGCCCCGAGGGCGCCCCGACCGTCCTGCTCTACTCGCACTACGACGTGCAGCCCCCGCTCGACGAGAGCGGCTGGGACAGCCCGGCCTTCGAGCTGACCGAGCGCGACGGCCGCTGGTACGGGCGCGGCGCCGCCGACTGCAAGGGCAACATCCTGATGCACCTGACCGCCCTGCGGGCGCTGCGCCAGGTGTACGGCGACGACTACCCGGTCGGCCTGAAGATCATCGTGGAGGGCTCGGAGGAGCAGGGCACCGGCGGCCTGGAGCGCTACGCCGAGGCCCACCCCGGGCTGCTGGCCGCCGACGCCATCGTGATCGGCGACACCGGCAACTTCGCCCCCGGCCTGCCGACCGTGACCGCCTCGCTGCGCGGCATGACGGTGGTCGAGGCCTCGGTCACCACCCTGGCCGGCAACCTGCACTCCGGTGCCTTCGGCGGCGCCGCCCCCGACGCGCTGCAGTCGCTGATCAAGGTGCTCGCCTCGCTGCACGACGAGAACGGCGACGTCGCGGTCGCCGGGCTGGCCGCCGACCAGACCTGGGAGGGCGTGCAGTACCCGGAGGAGCAGTTCCGCGCCGACGCCAAGGTGCTCGACGGCGTCGCCCTGACCGGCACCGGCAGCATCTCCGACCGCCTGTGGGCCCGCCCGTCCGTCACCGTCCTGGGCATCGACGCCCCGCCGGTGATCGGCGCCACCTCCTCGGTGCAGGCCGCCGCCAAGGCGCTGATCTCCCTGCGCGTCCCGCCGGGCACCGACACCGGGGCCGCCCAGGACGCCCTGGTGGCCCACCTGGAGGCGCAGGTCCCGCTCGGAGCCCGGCTGACCCTCCAGCGCCACGGCAACGGCGCGCCGTTCCGCGCCGACACCACCGGCCCGGCCTACGAGGCGATGGGCGAGGCGATGGCCGAGGCCTTCGGCACCGCGATGGTCGCGGCCGGCGAGGGCGGCTCGATCCCGCTCTGCAACACCCTGCGCTCGCTCTACCCGCAGGCCGAGATCGTGCTGGTCGGCGTCGAGGACCCGACCACCCAGATCCACGCCGTCAACGAGAGCGTCGACCCGCAGGAGCTGGAGCGGATGGCCCTCACCGAGGCCCTCTTCCTCCGCCGCTACGCGGAACTGCGCACCGTCTGACGGGAGTTCGCACCGGTCCCGGGCCGCCCGCCACGCCACCGGCGGGCGGCCGCGACCACCGCCGCGTAGCCGACCGCACCCACCGCGAGCCCGGCACCGGCCCCGAAGCACACCTCCGGGACGAGGTTGCGGCGCAGCGGGCCGATCCGGTGCAGCACCCCGGCCACGGTCGCCGCGGCCAGCACCGCGGTGGCCGCCCGCCGGGTCCGCGGCGCCGGCCGCACAGCCGGGCGCACCGGTTCGACGGCCCGCACCGCGCGCGCAGCCCAGCCGCCCAGCGCGGCCAGCGCGAGCGCCGAACTCCCGTACTGCAGCACCTCGTAGACCGGGACCCCGGCCACCGTCCGGTCCAGTACGGGCAGCAGCCGCACGCCCAGCCGGCCGCCGTGGGTGAACGCGTCCCAGCCGACGTGGGTGGCCGCGCCGACCGCCGCCGAGACCACGAACCAGGCCGCGTCCGCGCCCAGGCCCCCGGCACCGCCGCAGCCGCCGGTACCGCCCGCACCGGCCGCCGCGGCCCGGCGGACCGTCAACGCCTCGGCGCCGCCCGCCCACCGTTCGGGCAGCAGGCCCACCAGCGGCGCCCGCAGCAGCCCGTGCCACCCCGCCACCAGCACGCCGGCGATCGCCACGTCCAGCGTCGGCACCGCCCACCAGGCGTGGGTCAGCCCGCCGTGCCCGTACACCCCGGGCAGCAGCGACTCGGCGAAGAACGGCACGTCGGGCGCCATCGACCCGGCCACCAGCGCCGAGGCCACCAGCGGCCCGCGCTCCCCGGCGTGACGCAGCAGGGGCAGGACGGCGGCGGGATGGCTCAGGGTGAACGGCATGCCCCCATCCTGACCCCCGCACCGGCCCCGCCACCAACCGGGGCGCGCCGCCGACCGGGGCCGCGCCGCCGACCGGCACCCGGGCCCGCCCTCCCCCGGTCCTATGCGGCGTCCGCCGTGCTGGCCAGGCGGCCGAGCGCCACCCGGCACCCCGCCTCCAGGTAGCGCAGCTCCCCGCTGCGCCGGGCGTCCAGCGCGGCGGCCAGGCGCCGGTAGCGGCTCGGCGGCAGCAGCTCGGCCGACTCGTCCAGGGTGACGAACCGGCAGCCGCGCAGCTCCTCCTGTTGCAGCAGCAGGTTCTGCCGGCCCGCGTCGTCGAGCAGGCCGCCGTCGTACATCAGCCGCAGGCCGCCGCGGCGCGGGCCGGTGCGCGGTTCCCAGTCGACGGCGAGCAGCCGCAGCACCGAGGGGTCCAGGCGCAGTCCGAGCTCCTCGGCGGTCTCGCGCAGGGCGGCGTCGGTGGGGGCCTCGCCGCGTTCGACCACGCCGCCGGGGAAGTCCCAGTCGGGCTTGTAGACCGGGTCGACGAGCAGCACCCGGTCCTGCTCGTCGAAGAACAGCACGGCCGAGGCCACGGTGTCGCCGGTCGGCTCGGGGGCCTGGACGATCGGGCAGCGCGCGGCGCCGACCCGGACGAGTTCGGCGATCCGGTGCGCGGTCTCGCGCGGGGTGAGCGCGCCGCTGTCGATCATCCGGGCGTCGCCGACCAGCCAGCGGCGGGCCGCCCGGTAGTGCGGCAGGTGCTCCAGGCACCAGGTGCGGACCCGCTCGCTGCGCTCCGGGTCGCCCGGGCATTCCTCGCGCTGGGCTATGCGGTTTCGCAGGATCGTTTCTTCTGGATCCAGGACGAAGTGGTGCACCGTGATCCCGTGCGCGGCGAGATCACCGAAGATCTCGTCCCGGTAGTCCTCTCTGAGCAGGGTCATCGGCACCACCAACGGCCCGCCCACCTCGCCGAGCAGCGCGGCGGCCGTCTCGGGCACCAGCCGACGCCAGGCCGCGAGGTCCTGGAAGTCGGACACCGTGGCCAGCCGGTCGGCCGGAAGCATCCGGCGCAGTCCGAAGCCGACCAGCTCGGGATCGAAGAGCACGCTCCCGGGCAGCAGTTCCACCAGCTCGCGGCAGGCGCTCGTCTTGCCCGCCCCGAATGTGCCATTGACCCAGACGATCACAACGTCCCCTGCCCTCGACTTGCCCCGATGCCGTTCGCACCGGGCAGCGCCCCCGTCGGCCGAACCAGCGCCACCCGTGGTGGTACCCGCGCCACGCCGCTCCCCAAAACTGCTCGCCGCGCCCGCCCGCGCGCCCCGGCCCGCCCCTTGACAGCGGCATGTGCCCAGGCCACGGGCCCGGTACGGATAAATGCGGACCGGCCGCCATCAAAGCCGCACCCCGCCGCCAGACCGTTCGCACCGGAAGTCGGACCGGCCGACTTCCGGTGCGCGCCCCGACCGTACGCCGCTCGCGCCCTCCCTGCGCCCTCCCACTCCCCCGCCCGGCACCCTCACCGCCCCGCGCCCGCCCCGCCCGGCGCCTTCACGCGCACCGCTTGCGCGGGCCGCGCCCCGCCGCGTACAGAGGAACGATGAAGCTGCTCCCCGCCGGCCGGGTCGTCGTCATCGGCTCGGTCAACACCGACCGGATCCTGCGCTGCCCCGTGCTCCCCGCGCCCGGCGAGACCGTCCTGGCCACCGACGCCACCCGGGGCTTCGGTGGCAAGGGCGCCAACCAGGCGGTGGCCGCGGCCCGGATGGGGGCCGCCACCCACCTGGTGGCCAAGGTCGGACGCGACGCCGAGGGCGAGGCGGCGCTCGCCGACCTGCGCGGCGCGAACGTGGAGACGGGCGCCGTCCACACCCACCCCGACGCGCCCACCGGCCAGGCGATCGTGCTGGTCGACCCCGCCGGGGAGAACAGCATCGTGGTCGTGCCCGGCGCGAACGCCCACCTGACCGCGGACGAGGTCGGCGCGGCCCTGGCCCGGCTCCACCTGCTCCCGGTCGACGTCGTCCTCACCAGCAACGAGGTCCCCGCGGCGTGCGTCCGCGCCGTCGCCGCGGCCCTGCCCGCCGCGGGCCCGCGCGGCGGCACCCGCTGGCTGCACGACACCGCCCCGGCCGGTGCGCTGCCCGCCCCCGGGCCCACCGGACGCCGCCCACTGGTGGTCGCCAACGCCGTCGAGGCCCGGCAGCTCACCGGCGCCGCGGACGCCGAGGCGGCGGCCCGTGCGCTGGCCCGGCAGGGCGAGGGGGCGGTGGTCACCCTCGGCGGCGGGGGCGCCCTGGTCGCCGTCGGCGGAGCACTGACCCGGCTGCCCGCGCCCACCGTCCGGGTGGTCGACACCACGGGGGCTGGCGACGTCTTCTGCGGCGCGCTCGCCGCCGGTCTCGCCCGGCTGGCCGACCTGCCCGACGCGGCCGCCACCGCCGTCGCCGCCGGGGCCTTCGCCGTCACCGCGCCCGGCGCCCGCGGCGCCCTCCCCCGCCCGGCCGACCTCTGACCGCGCGTCGGCAGGACCGCACCGCCGCCCGGGCCGGGGACAGCCAGGAGAGGGACAGCCAGGAGACCAGGACAGCCAGGTCACCGGGGCGCGGGGGGGGGGGGGGGGGGGCGCCCCCCCCCCCCCCCCCCCCCCCCCCCCAAAAAAAAAAAAAAAAAACCCCCCAACCGTGCGGGTAGGCGAGTGGACGGGGGATAGTGT
>NZ_JBHZCN010000077.1:0-47538 GCF_042755465.1 Kitasatospora sp. NPDC059160
CCATCACCGTGTAGAACTCCGACACCCCCGCGTTGGTGATCCAGCGCTTCACCCCGTTCAGCACCCAGAAGTCACCGTCACGCACCGCCCGCGTCTTCATCCCCGCCGCGTCCGAACCTGCCTCCGGCTCCGACAGGCAGTACGAGAACATCCCCTCGCCCCGCGCCAACGCCCCCAGGTACTTCGCCTTCAACTCCTCCGAACCCGACAACTGCACCGGCAACGACCCCAGCTTGTTCACCGCCGGGATCAACGACGACGAGCCGCACACCCGCGCGACCTCCTCGATCACGATCACCGTCGCCAACGCGTCCGCCCCCGCACCACCGAACTCCTCCGGCACGTGCACCGCATGCAGATCGTTGCCCGTCAGCGCGTCCAACGCCTCCTGCGGGAACCGGCCCTGCTCGTCCACCTCCGCCGCGAACGGAGCGATCTTCGCCTCGGCCAGCGAACGCACCGCCTCACGGAGCATCCCGTGCTCCTCGGAGATACGGAAGAGATCGAAGTCAGCCGCCCCTGCGCTGCCCGCCATGATGCCTGCCTCGTCGTCCAGTGGCCGACGCAGACCGTTGTCCGATCGGCGTCGGATCCGAGTCGAATCGCGGTTAACTACCGTTCAGTAGAGATCCTAGGGCTCCGACCTGCGGCTGCCTAGCGTCCTCGGCGAGCGGGCGATCCGTACCGACCCGGGCGGGACGGATAGCATCAGGGGCACCCTCTACTGGCCGAACCCGCAACTCAAGGGGAACCCGTGACCCTCCGCATCTCCGTGATCGGCACCGGCTACCTCGGCGCCACGCATGCCGCCGCGATGGCCGAGTTCGGCTTCGAGGTGCTGGGTCTGGACATCGATCCCGAGAAGATCGCGACGCTCACCGCGGGCCGGGTCCCGATGTACGAGCCGGGCCTGTCCGAGCTGCTGCTCAAGCACGTGGCCGGGCACGAGGGCTCGACCGGGCGGCTGCGCTTCACCACCTCCGCCAAGGAGGCCGCGGAGTTCGCGGACGTCCACTTCGTCTGCGTCAACACCCCGCAGCGCAAGGGCGAGTTCGCCGCCGACATGTCCTACGTGGACACCGCGATCGACGAGCTCGCACCGCACCTGACCCGCCCGGCGCTGGTGGTCGGCAAGTCCACCGTGCCGGTCGGCTCGGCGGCCCGGCTGGCCGAGCGGCTGGCCGCGCTGGCGCCGGTCGGCGCGGGCGCCGAACTCGCCTGGAACCCCGAGTTCCTGCGCGAGGGCTTCGCCGTCCAGGACACCCTGCGGCCGGACCGGATCGTGGTCGGCGCCCACAGCGAGCGCGCCGAGCGGCTGCTGCGCGAGGTGTACGCGGAGCCGATCGCGGCCGGGGTGCCGTTCCTGGTCACCGACTACGCGACCGCCGAGCTGGTGAAGGCCGCCGCCAACTCCTTCCTGGCCACCAAGATCTCCTTCATCAACGCGATGGCCGAGGTCTGCGAGGCGGCCGGCGCGGACGTCACGCTGCTCTCCACCGCGCTCGGGCACGACGAGCGGATCGGCCGCAAGTTCCTCAACTCCGGCCTCGGCTTCGGCGGCGGCTGCCTGCCCAAGGACATCCGCGCCTTCATGGCCCGGGCCGGCGAACTCGGCGCCGACCAGGCGCTGACCTTCCTGCGCGAGGTCGACTCGATCAACATGCGGCGCCGCTCGCGGATGGTCGAACTGGCCCGCGAGCAGTGCGGCGGCGGCTTCCTGGGCCGCCGGGTCGCCGTCCTCGGCGCCGCCTTCAAGCCCAACTCGGACGACATCCGGGACTCCCCCGCGCTCAACGTGGCCGCCCAGATCCAGCTCCAGGGCGCCCAGGTCACCGTCTACGACCCGAAGGCCGTGGAGAACGCCCGCAAGATGTTCCCCTCCCTGGCCTACGCCGACTCCGCCCTGGAGGCCGCCGAGGGCGCCCACGTCGTCCTCCACCTCACCGAGTGGGCCGAGTTCCGCGCGCTCGACCCGGCCGAGCTCGGCGCCGTGGTGGCCGAGCGCCGACTGCTCGACGGCCGCAACGTCCTCGACGCGGACGCCTGGCGCGCCGCCGGCTGGACCTACCGCGCCCTGGGCCGCCCGAGCTGACGGCGGGTGTCACCGCTCACTGCGTCGTGTGCCGGGTGGTGAAGGTCGTACAGCCGACCCCGGTCACGGTACCGCTGTACGCATCGCCGTCGGCCGCCGGAAGATCGCCGACGAAGTTGATGAGCTGATAGTCGGACGGTCGCTCGACCCAGGCCACCGGGTCGAGGCGGACGCTGGCCCCCGAAAGCGTTCCGGTGTACGTCGCACTCCCCCGCGGAACGCCGGGATTGGCCGGCACCGGGAAGAAGCTGAACACCACGTCGACCGTCCCGGCTTTCACCGGCGCCGATATCTGCAAATGCATTCCGGTCAGACCCTGCCCGCACGTGTAGGTGCCGTCCCAGCCGCCGACCATCCGGGAGATTCCGGACGGCTGCGGGCTGTCACCGGACTGCCAGACGGTGACCGCGCCGGAGACGCCCCCGGCCACCACGACGAGGGTGGTCACGGTCGCCACCACCGGATGCGCCGCCGCGGCGCTCTTCGTGACGCTGATGAAGGGCGCGATCGGGATGAATGCGATGCGCCTCTTGTTGATGCGCACATCGCCGCCCGCGATGATGCCCTCCGGGCCGACGTCGCGCCCGACGTTCACGGCCATGCCGCCGTCCCCGGCGCGGGCCTTCTGGGACACCGGGCCGGCCGAGGCAACCGCCGCCGGGGCCACCCCCTCGGCGAGCAGCGCCCGCAGTCCCGCGGCCACGTCCGGATCGTCGCCCAGCGCGTCCCGCAGCCGGGTGCTCCACGCCCCCACCTGGGCCTCCCGGGCCTGCGGCAGCTCCGGCTCGGACGCCTCCGCCAGCCTCGCGCGCGTCGCGTCCATGCGCCCGTCCTGACCGATCAGCTCGGCGAAACCACGCTTCACCGCCTCCCAGGAATCCGTCATCAGGCCCGATACCAGGGCCGTCGCCGCGGCCAGGGCCAATTCGTCAAGATCGCCGCTCACGTTTCCCCACCCGATACTCGCGTCCCCGCCGAAAGGCTTCGATTCCCAGTGTTCCTGGGCCCGGGCCGTTGTATGCCGGTGTTGGCCGAGTCTTGGAATGAGAATTCCACTCCGCCCCGGGGCTCGCGGGGAATTCACGACTTCGCCTTCCAGCGCATTTCCCGCCGCCGCAGGTCAACCGGGAAAACCGGGAGAGCATGCCAAGGCGCACGGTGACGGATCGTCACGACTGCCGGAGACCGGTCACCGTCCGAGCGGCCGGGGGCCGGCCGCCGCCCGGCCCCCGATGCCTCCGCCACCTGACCGTCCCCGGAATCCCGCGCCCGCGCCCGTCGTTGGCACCGGCATGACGACCTACGGCGACGGCGCGACCGTCCGCGAGATCCTCACCGGAAGCGGCGACACCTGGGCGGTGGTCGGGCTGTCCAACAACACCGCCCGGGCCGCCTACGGCGTGGCGCAGGTGCTCCAGCGCCACGGCAAGCGGATCGTGCCGGTGCACCCCAAGGCCGAGACCGTCCTCGGCGAGCCCGGGTACGCCTCGCTGGCCGAGATCCCGTTCCCGGTCGGGACGATGTCCTGAGGTGTCGAGCCAACTCCTACGAACAGTCGGGGGTCGACGGCGCCCGTGACCTCCATCGGGGGCAGCGGATACAGCTCCGCCGGTTGTGGCTCGCTCTCGGAGTCGGCGAGTAGGTCCATCACCTGCTGCCACACGCCGATCGTGTACCAGCGGTGGTAGCGCGTCTGGAGACTGGTCGGGGTACCGAACTCCAGTGGCAGCTTGCTCCAGGGCACGCCGGTCCGAGCCTTGAAGAGGAACGCTTCGACGGCCTGTCGGGCCGGGATCTCGTTGGCCCGCTTGCGTCGGCCCACCGCGGCGAGCACCGGTTCGATCTTCTGCCAGCCCTCGTCCGTGAGCACCGGGACACCCCGCCCCCGGTCCGCGAAACCCTTGGCAAGGGTGCAATCGTCTCGTCGTCCCCGCGGCGGCATGCCGGTGATCGTCACCCGCACGTTGAGGAGGTCGAGTACCTCCTCCTGTTCGACGGACGTCATCTCCCGGAGATGTGACCGAGCGACCTTCGCAAGCTCCCGAAGATCGGCAGCACGCTGGCCGGCCACCTCGTTCTCACCCTTCCATGCCAGCACCTCGTCGCGTAGCACGACCAGTTCAGCCAACTCGTCCGCGATCGGCTTCACCGTCTTCTGGACGGCTTGCTCGGCCGCTTCTCCTGAGAGCCCACGGCGGGCAGCCTGCTTGGCCGCGACCACCGTGGTGACCTCGAAGACCGACTCCTGTTCCTCGATCTGCCGGTCGAGGTCCGCGATCCGCTCGTCATAGTTGACCTGGTTCCCGATCGCAGTGTTGAGCCAGTCCTCGGACATCGCTTGAAGGCGCTCGGGCTCGCCCAGGAGCTTGCAGGTCTCAGCCCAGACGATCTTTTCCAGGACGTCCGCGTTGATGGTCGGACAGCCGCACACCGAGGCGCCCGCGTACTTCTCCTTCTTGCCGGAGCAGTGGTACACCCGGCCGCCTCGCTCCTTACGATTCAGGCCGCTGTAGTGGCGGCCGCACAGGCCGAGGATCCGTGTCGACAGCGGGTAGTGCGCAGCAGCCGACTTCGTACCGTTCCCCCTGCGGTTTCGCACCATGGCCCGCCGGAGTTGCTCGCGCTCGTCCTGCGTGAAGATCGGTTCGAGCGGGATGATCACGGTGCTCCCGAACACCGGAGTTCCGTCGGGGCCGAGCTTGGCCCTGTCAGGATGGCGGAACACCATCTCCGGCTCGCCCACCGCGTCCATCAGGCGCGCCCACAGGTTCCGGTTGGACCAGAGCAGGCCACGCCGGGTGAGCAGCCCTTCGGCGTTGAGACGGAGTGCTGCCTGACGGGCATTGCAGCGGTCCTGAACCACCAGCTCCCAGGCCCTGCGCAGTACGGCGTATTCGTGGACTTTCGTGCACCCTTGAGCGTCGTCGCATTTGTCGATGACGATGCGGGACAGACCCTTCTGCCCTTTGTCCTCGATCCGATATCCGTACCGCGGTCGGCCACCGGTCAAGCCGCCATCCTCGGCCTTCTCCTGAATTCCACCTTGGGTCCGCGAACGAATCCGCTCATACTCGGTCTCCGCATAGTCGGCTTGGCGGCGCATCTCGCCACGTCCGGCATCCGTGGTGTTGTCGACGTCACCGTCCACGATGGCAACGAAGATCCCGATGTCCTCCAGGGCCCAGACCCAGCGCCAGAACGCCCGGCCGGTCCGCCCGATGGCCCGTCCTTCGGGCACCACGACCACATCGAAGGGGCGCGGCGTCGAGGCCGCATCGGTCATGAGCCGCTTGAGGTCCGGCCGCTCGGCCGCCTCCAGGCTGCCGCTGATGCCCTCGTCCTTGTACGTGCCCACGTGGGCCCAGCTCTTACGGGCCATCAAGGCGACGGTCTTCCTGCCCTGGCTGGCGATCCCGTAGCCCTTGCGCTGCTCTTCCGTGCTCACGCGCAGGTAGTCCACCGCCCGAAGCGTGTGGACCGAGATCACGTGTGCGGCTACGGCAGTCGCACTCTGCACGAGTGTGCTTTTATTGGCCATGTCGACTCCAACTAGTCGGCCGGCCCCGGGACGGTTGCAGCCGTCGCCGGGGCACTTTGTTGACGGCAGCCTATCGGCAGATCTGGCGAGCCGTCAGGGCTTTCGGGTTTTCTCCCACCGGATAGCCCGAGGGCCGAATAGGAGTTTGAGCAGCTGGGCCATCTCCTCCGGTGAAAGCTCGGCCCCCGGTTTCCAGGTCACTTTGATCCGGTCCACGCCGCACCCCCGTCCTCCTCCGGAAGATGACGTGATCGCCTCTCCAGCCGTCCTATCTCCCGATTGTTCGCGAGATCCTCCGCGATACCGGCGGCGATGAGCGCTTCGGCAGGGGTGTGGCCAGTCCCGGCGAAGCGCCAGGCTGTCTCGGTGCTGGTCTCGCTGTCCCAGTCGGCATACAGGGGCGGGGCGCCGGTCAGTGCACGAGCGTGCTCCGCGCGGTCGGCCCGAAGCCGTCCGTAGGTGGTGGAGTAGGCGTGCGTCTTGGTCAAGCAGTGCCCCCGGTAGCCGAGCATGTGAGCCCAGGTCCGCAGACGCAGGTGGTCCAGCTCAGGCAGGCCGCCGAGACGCCATGCAGTGGCGATGAGGGCACGAACGTGCGGATTGACCCGTAGCGCACGAAGCTGTGTCATCGACGTGATGCGGCGGTCGACGGCGCCGGCGGTTTCGGCGCTCTTGCTGGTGTACTTGGCGACGTAGGCCGCTACGGCGTCGTCGGTGAGTCGCCCGTTTCCCCCGTTGGCGATGGGGTGGGCGTCGAGTTGGGTGCCGAAGCTGAGCCGCCCGCCGCTGTATGCCGCCGATTCCGGGCAGGGCAGCGCTACGGCAGCAGCCGCTGAACGGACGGTCTCCAGGAGGAGGTCCAAGGTTGCCCAGGGCGGAGGCGGGGAGCCGGGGCCAGCGGGGCCGTCGAGGCGAATGACGGCGTGGAAGTGGATGGCGCCGCGCTTCTGGTACTCGGCGACCTTGGCCGTCGAAATCCGGATCAGCTTCCGGATCACCGAGCGACCGGAGCCGATCCGGGCGGCGACATGGTGGTAGAGGTTGTCTCGGAAGGCCTTCCAGAGCGCCGGGGCCATGGCGTTCCACAGGATGTGGCCCGGGTAGTCGTAGCAGTCGGCGCACAGGGGTTGGCCGATGAGCGGTTCCGTGTCCGGGTGGGTGCGGCCGCACCCGGGCTGCTGGCCGTGTTCGCAGCGCCAGCGCCGAGCGGGGTGGCAGGCACCCGCGCGGTGCACCGGGCCGAAGGACGGGGCGGTCAGGGTGACGAACAGCCGCGGGTGCGACCGGACCGACTCCGGGATGCCCTTGCCGCCGATGAGACCGGACCGGACCAGGTGGAAGGTGTCGCCACTGTGTTCGCGCGAGCAGGGCGCGCAGCGGGTGGCCCGGCGGTTGCGGCAGCGGACGGCCAGCCGGCCACCGGGTTCCGTGGCGGTCGAGTAGTGGCGCAGGACTTCGCCGGTTGCGGCATCGAGGGTGGTCGTGCGCCCGGTGAGGTAGACCGGTTCGGCGCAGCCGCCCGTGGTCCGGATCTGGTCGAGCCAACGGTTCAGGTCCGGCATCTCGCCGAGGCGCACCAGATCCCTTTCGATGGAGGGTAGTTGGCGTAGCCGTTCCTCCCGGTCGAGGAGGGTGCGGCGTGCGGTGGGGTCGGTGTGCGGGTTGGGGTGGGTCATGGTGGGTGTCTCCAGGGCCAGGGGTCGCCGGGCCCCGGCCGCGCCTGGTGGGTGGCTCGGCCGGGGGTGGCGTTGGGGTGGGTGGAGCGGGTCCGGCGGCTGGGGACGGAGCGGCCGCCGGTGGGGGTTGGGTGGGTTGGCATGGTGATCACGGTCTTTCAGGGGGCGGTGTGGGTGAGTCCTTGGACGAGCCACATCACGGCGTAGACGACGGGGTCGGCCCAGCCGATGCGGTCGAGGTAGATGCCGAGGATTCCGACGAGGAGGACGTGCCAGGTCTTGAGTTCGCCGGCGCGGACCAGGAGGAAGGTGACGAGGGCCATGACGGCGGTGAGGACGAGGGCGGTGCCCATTAGAGGTAGACCCCTTCGGTCGGCTCGTCCGCCGTGTGGAGGCCGGGCCAGGCGGGGGCGAGGCGGGCGTGCTTCCGCGCGGCACGGCGGGCTTGGTCGGGGGTGACGTGGACGGAGCGCGCTCGGGTCCAGCGGCCGTCGGTGTCGACGGTGATGGCGACGCCCTGTTCGGCGAGGGTGATGCGCTGGGCGGCCTCCAGGGCGTCCTTGTTGAGGTCGCCGAGCGCCATCTCCGCGGTGCCGGGGTCGCTCACCCGGTGGCAGACGCGGCCGGCCAGCTGTGCTCGCAGGGCGGTGACGCCGGGGCCGAGGTCGGAGCCGACCCGTTGCCCGGCGATCACCAGGTGGACACCGAGGGCCGCGCCGAGTTGGGCGAGGCGCAGGAGGTTGGTGGAGATCTCCCCGACTTCCGCCTTGTCCTCCCTGGTGGCCATCAGGTATAGCTCCGCGACCTCGTCCACGATCACGACGACGGGCAGCTTGCGGAGCTTGACAGGGAGGTCCCAGATTGAGCGGGCGCCGACCGAACGGCACAGCTGCATCCGGGCTTCCGTCTCCGCGACCAACTCCGCGAGTAGGTGCGCGGCCTCGGCCCGGGTGGCCGCCAGGGCCGACAGCCGGTCCTCGAACAGGGACAGTTCCATGCCGCCCTTGAGGTCGATGCCGAACAGGGCGACGCGTTGCGGCGCGAGTTCCTTCACCAACGAGGCGATCAGGGTGGACTTGCCGGATCTGGTCGCACCGACGATCAGCCAGTGCGGCGCGCGCCGGAAGTCGATCACCCAGGCCCGGCCGTCCTCCAGGAGCCCGACCACCGCCCGCAGCACGCGCTGCTTCAACTGGTAGGGCATGACAGGAGACAGGAGCGGATCCCAGGCGAGCGCGGACAGGGTCACGAACCCGCGCTCATCGGCGACGAGCCGCACGGCGTGGACCCGCCAGGAATGGGTGAGCGCTTCGACGGCGGACTGGAAGTGCTCCGGTACCTGCCCGGGGTGGAGCCGCACCCGGACATCCAGGCCGCCGCGCCGCAGCTTCGGCGCACCCAGGCGGGGCGGGACCGGCTTGAGGGGGTCGCCCCTGACAACCAGGTCGCCGAGCAGCGCCCGTCCAGGTCGCTTGGCCACCGCGAGGCCTAGGTTCGTGGTCAGCCTCCGCCACGTCACCCGAACCCGCACCGCGGTCGTGGGGTAGCCGAGCAGGCACCACCACACGTAGGGGTAGTTGCGTCGCAGCCCCGGGGCGACGCTGAGCAGGACGAGCACCAGTGCGAGCAGCACCACCCAGAGCAGCTGGGCCAGCATCACCGTCGACCCCCGTTCTCCATCGCCGTGTTGTGGGCCACGGTCTCCAGGTCGCGGGCCTGGCCAGCGGCTTTGCTGGCGACGACGGCGATGTGGTCGAACAGTTGGGCACCGTCGTCGTCGCGGCCGAACGGGTCGACCTCTTCGGCCAGGTCGCCGAGTTCGCGCAGCAGGCCGCGCAGGCGCACGCGGGTCGCGCCGCTCATCAGGCGTCGCCGCCCTTGCGCGAGGCCGCCGGGACCGGGGCGGGGGCGGGGGTGATGGCGTCGGCGCGGAAGGACAGCCCGTGCCGGTCCCCCATCGCCCAGGAGAAGGCAGTCAGGCCGGTGACGTGCACCCGCACGCCCTCCACGACGCCGACCGGTTCGCCCGACACGCTGATCTCGATGATCGAGGCCCGCCGGCCGTCCTGCCGGACCGCGACGCCGACTGTGTAGACGGTCTGGCCCTCCCGGTCCTTCCTGATCTCGCCGGTCTCACGGTTCGCGATCCGCGCTTCGGGGGCAACGATGCAGGTCATCGTGCCGAGCCGGGTTCCGTCCACGGGAATGGACTGCATGAGCGCACACTCCTCTGACACCAAAGGCCGCATGACGTCAGTCGTCAAACGTACTTACCTTTGGTGCCTCGATGATGCCCCTCCTTGACGCCCCGACGCAAGCGATTCATGCTTACGTTTAACGCCTAGCAACTGACGACAGACCTAGAGATGCCGCCCGACCAGGGCAAACAGCCACACACGAACCCTCGAAAACGACACGACACACGCGCAGCGGGCCACCCGGCGCCCACACCAAGGGGTCAACACCATGGCGATCATCCGGAACGAGGCACTGCACAAGCAGGTGGCGACGGCGATGCGACAAGCGATCGCCACCGGCGAGTGGCCCCCCGGCACGCAGTTGCCCACGGAGACCGATCTCGCCGAGAAGTACGGCGTCTCCCGGCCCACCGTCCGCCTCGCGGTCGCAGCCCTGCGCAGCGAGGGCCAGTTGGACGTGAAGCAAGGCCGCGGCACCTTCGTCCGCACCGCCGTCAACGGCCCCACCAGCGCCATGGAGCGCACCGTCACACTCCGGGGCAGCCGATACGAGACGCCTGTCGACGCCTGGTTCGGCCACGGCGAGGAGCCGACCGTCTACCGCACCCGCACGGACGCCGTCACGGCCCCGCTGCTGAACCTGGACGAGGGCGAGGCGATGTTCGCCTGTGACCGCCTGATCGCCGACCCGTCCGGCGACGGCCGCGCCCTCCATCGACTGATGCTCCCGATGGAGCGCATCGCGGACACCTCTCTGGCGAAGGAGCCCGGCGCGGCGCCGGTCGAGGCCTACGCGGTGCTCGCCGCCGCCGGCCACGACGTCGCCTGGCGCGAGCGGGTCAGCGCCCGAGTCCCCCAGCCCGATGAGCGGGAGTCCCTCCGCCTGTCCGAGGCCGCCGTCCTGCTGGTGGTGCACCGCATCACCTACGACCGGCCCTCCGGTCTGCCCCTGATCCTCGAAGAGACCAGGCTCGGCGCCGAAACCACCGCGGTGACCTACGGCATCGAGGCCGTCAGGCCCAAGCGCACCAGCCGAGCGGCCAACACAGCGCGCTGAACGACCCGTTCACCGGCCCCCACGTCCGAGCCAGGGCGCGGGGGCTGTCGCAACTCTCCTTCACTTACTCAAGCGGCGGCGCCTTCGCGCCGCCGGGCGGTCCCAGCCGCCCCGGCCGGGCTGCGGCCTGGCGGCCGGTCCCGGCCGGACGTCCGGCCCGCCCACCACGCCACCGGCCCGCACCAGTGAAGGAGTCCAGGCCCGTTCGCTGTCCCGGGTGGTCGGGGTGGCCGGTCGAGGGAGGCTTTACGCACCTTGCCGGGCCGGGGCCCGCGCCGGGCAAGGACGGGGGGCCACTCGGCCCAATTGCGGTCAGGCCCAAAAGCCCTGACCGAGTTCGCAGCAGCTTACGGCCCCCCGACCATGCCCGACCCCAACCCCGCAAGGACACCGCCCAAAGCCTCCCCCAACCGGCCACGCGCGCACCGAACCCGCCCACCGGGGTCCGGTCAGGCCAGCTCCCGGCGGACGTAAGCGGCCAGGCAGAGCAGTTCCTCCAACCTCAGCCAGCCCTCCGCGACACCCTCCAGTCGAACCACCGGGCCACCGAGGGCGTCAGTGTCGGCGACCGCCCGCAGCTGGGCGCGCTGCACACCGCACGCCGCGAGCATCGCGTTCAACCCGTCCGCCTCCCGACGCGCCGCCCGCCACCCCGCGGCGTAGTCCACTCCGGGCAGCCACACCCACGTGTCGGGGTCGAGGCCCGCCGCCGGATCCGCACCGAAGTCACTGTCCCCGTCCACCAGTTGTCCAACTCCCCTGATCTCAACCGAACCGGCCATCCGTGCACAGACATGCCGAGGAGCCCGATACCATCGGCACCGGGTTCCAACCCACCGGACCACCCCTATCCCGCCAAGGTCACGGGGTGGTCCGGCACGTCATCAGTTGTCCCTGACCAGGTCAGGTGCGGTCCCGCGCGGCCCCTTCCTCGTCACTCCCGAAGGTCCGGCAGAACAGCTCCGCCTCGCTCAGTCCGATCAGCGGGTCATCGACTCCGGTCTTCTCCCGCCAGATCCGGTGCATCAGCCGCAACCGCACGCCGTCCGCGAACCCCGGCTCCGCGCACCAAGCCACCACTTGGCGGTGCGCGTCCCGCCGGCTGGGCGAGATCGCACGCACCACCGCGGAGAACTGGCCTCGAAGAAGCCACCAGGTCAAGGCACGGTCCTGCCAGGCCCGGAGCCGCCGGATCACCAGGACTCCCCGGGACCAGCCGGGTACACCTTGACCACGTACGGCGTCAGACCGACGAAGGCCAGCGACCGCACCTCCCCGTACATCGCCAGACGATGCCCGATCGTCTGCACCGCGGAGGGCCCGAACAACTCGTCGAAGTAGTCGCGCTGTTCCGGGCTGAGCGGCAGCGCCCGCAACGAGCCGAGGAGCGCGCTCAACGCGTCCGACAGCTTGGAGAACTGCGCGGGCCCCGTGACCCCTCGGACCTCCACGGCCACCGGGAACGGATACGGCGCGGCCGAAGGCTCGGCCCGCCGGACGGCGTTCACGACCTGCCCTTCCTGCGCGCACGGCGCTTGACCGCCAGGCCGTTCAGCTTCCGCTCCACGGCTTCCAGCTCGACCCGCACCCGGATCGAGGGGCCGGTGAACCGCCTGACCTCACCGACGAAGGCCGCCTTGCCCGCGAACGGCCGGTCCGCGTCCAGCGTCCACTTCAAGTAGGCGCGGATCGGCGCGATCACCTGGTCGAGCGTCGCCAACTGGTCGACGGGGATCGCGCACTCCACCGCCTCCAGCAGCTTGACCAAGGACTCCACGTGCGACACCGCGCACTCGGCGGTGGCCAGCAGCGAGGCACGGTCCATCTCCGCCAACGGCACCCCGGCACGGATACCTTCGACGGCCCAGTACGCCTCGTCCACCCGCCACTGCCCCAGGCTGAACGCGATGTGCGGAAAACGATCGGCCGGCCGCGACTGGGCACCCGCACCGGGCGCCACGGGAACGGCGGTCATGCCGAAACCTCCCCCGCCCGACGCGGGTGCCTCATGTGCACCCCCACCTTCTGACCGTTGACGGCGATGTACCGAACCACCGCCCCCCTCAGCCCCGCACCGCAGTAGTGGCACCTCGTCGCCGCCACCCCGGACTCCCGCCCGAGCCTCATCGCCCACCACCTTCCGGGCCCACCAAGGCCCAAGTGATCTTTCCGATGCCTTCCGGCCGGGGCTGGCAGCCCCACTCCGCGGACAAGGCCTCCACCAGGCACAGCCCGCGGCCCGAGGTCGCGTCCGGCCCGGTGGACCGCCGGATCACGGGCCTCTCGCTGCTCGCGTCGTGCACCTCGATCCGCAGGTGCTCGCACACGGCGTCGAACCGCACCGCGATCCGCCGCCCCTTCGGCACCCGCGCGTGCACCACCGAGTTCGTCACCAACTCGGAGAGCACGAGCTCACCGGGCTCCACGAGAGCGGCACCGCCCGGGAGATTCCGCAGGAAGTCCCGCAGCAGCGACCGCGCGGCCGGGACCGACTGCCGGTGCCGCGGGAGCCAGAAGAACGCCCACGGGGAGGGCGGGGTTGCCTCAGCCCCTGCCGATGTACCTGGTCTGTTCACCACATCCGCCCCAACCCTCGTTGGACTGAATTGGTCCACGAAGCAGCCGTACTGACCTTGCTTCCAGACAACACGCTCACCCGGGGTCGGAGTACTGTTGCAGAGGGTGTTGAACCGTTGTGAATGGTCGTCAGACTGCTGGCAGGGGAACGATCTTGAAGACTCCGAACGCTCAACTCGCGGACTGGCTGGGCCGTACCGGATGGTCGCTCGGGGAACTCGCCCGGCGCGTCAGGGCGAAGGCGGCCGACTGGGGACACCCCCACATCTCGTCGGACCCGTCCAGCGTCAAGCGCTGGCTCGCCGGCCAATCCCCCCGCTGGCCGGTCCCGGACATCCTGTCCGACGTGTTCTCCGCCCACTTCGGCTACCGGGTCACCGCTTACGACCTCGGACTTGAGGAGACGTCCGTCGCGGACCGAACTCTTGTCTACAACCAGTCCTACCCCGCTACGGTGGAGGCAGTTGCAGACCTAGGGAGGGCCGACGTGGATCGACGGAAGTTCCTGACCGGATCGACATTCGCCGTGGCAGCGGCGGTCGGACCGTCTCGTGACTGGCTGCTCCAGACGCTCGACCAGGCCCCGAAGCCCGGTCGGCGAGTCCTGCTGGAGGACGTGACCGCCGTCAAGAACATGTTCGGCGCGTTCCAACAGATGGACATCTTCCAGGGCGGCGGATCAGGCCGTCTGGCCCTCGCCGCATACATGAACGAGCACGTGTACCCCCTGCTGCGGCAGACCCACACCGAAGACGTCCACCGCGCCCTGTGCGAGGCCGCCGCAGAGCAGACCTATCTGCTCGGCTGGATGGCCTACGACAACGGCGAACACGGACCGGCGCAGCGTTACCTGATCCAGTCGCTCCGCCTGGCCGAGGAGTCCAGGAACGCGGCGCTCGGCGCCCACGTGCTCGCCGGCATGGCCGATCAGGCCACGCTGCTCGGGCACCCCGACGAAGGCCGTCGACTCGCCCAGGCCGGACGCGCAGGCCTCTCCAAGACCCCGGAGTCGGACGCGTGCCTGGCGGACCTCTGGGCGCTCGAAGGCCGCGCGCTCGCCAAGCTCGGCGAGAAGCGCGCCGCGGCCCACGCGGTCGTCGCCTCGGAGCAGGCGTACGAGAACGTCCAGCTCGACAACGAGGCCGAGTGGGCCCGGTTCATCGACCCGGCCTACCTCAACGGCGAGCACGCCCACACCTTCCAGGACATCGGCGACGCCGCCGAGTCCGAACGGTACGCCCGCCTGTCCATCGACCACGCCCGCGCCCAGAAGCGCGCCCGCCGCGGAGCGATGTCTCAGGCGGCCCTCGCCGTGTCCCACCTCCAGCGCCGCGACCTCGAAGCCGCCCACGCGGCCGGCCTGCGAACCCTCTCGCTCACCGGCCAGGTCAAGTCGTCCCGCGCCGTCGAGGCCGTCCAGCACCTCAAGCAGCAGATGGTGCCCTTCGGCCAGCATGCCCTCGTAGCCGACTTCAACGACCGAGCACGCGAAGTACTCGCGGCTTGACCTTGGCGACGCAATAGATCGGGCCCCGTCCATGTTTCGGACGGGGCCCGGACATTCATGCACAGGGCAAGTTGCGGCTAGTCTCAAGAACGACATTGAGAGCAGCCTTACACCCCAACCATCTAGGCGCCCTATTCAAGTCCCAGGAGAGGTTCCAGCATCTTGGCTGCCGACTCTTCATCTCCACCACGCATGAGAAAGTTAGCGTGCTCAATCTTGAGATACCCACTTCCCCCAGTTTCATACTCTTCACATTCCTGAAGTGCAGAGATGGCATCGCGTCGCCTACCCTGCATTCCAATAATCCTCGAAAGAGTAAAAACATCCATGTAGTGGTCGACACGCTTTTTGTCAACGAGGCTCATCTGCAACGCCTCGGCTTCCGACAATTTCCCTCTCAATATCAACGCCTCAACGAGATCTTCCGCCCTGTAGTTCCTGTACTCCTCTCGGGATTCATTCTCAAATGCACCTCGAACCAGCTCCTCAAGCTTTCGAAGACGCCCGTTTAGCTTAAGAGCCTTCCCCAGAGGGGAGAGGCGGCAAATATAAAGATGTGGCATCGCTCTTATCTCAAACTCTTGCAGCAGCACGACCTCCGCTTCGACGCTTCTCCCCATAGCGAGCAACACTTCACCATGCATTTCGAGCCCACGTGGGGCCATCGGATTACATAGGCGAGCCTGCTGAGCAAAAGCTAGGGCGCGTTCAAAGTTGCCACGATCCATACAACGCTTCGCATACCACGTGCATGCATCAACGGTCTCCAGGTCTTCCACTTCGCCATTCTTGATGAAATCGACCAGAGCTGCACCAAAGCGATCCTGAACCTCTTTTTCAAACCAGCCGAATCGCTCATAGAGCTCGGCAAGCAGGTGGCCGTCAAAACTTCTGTAGCGCCCAAGCTCAGAGATCAACAAATCTCTAGCCTTAGCCTTATCTCCGCGCCTGGCATAAAAGCGAGAGAGATTGATGGCAGCGGCAGTCCTTGCGTCCACCCTCTCGCGATAGTTCACATTCGCGTTGCCCTCCTCCGTCGGCTCGGAATCCCGCTCTTGTCGAGCCTCCAGCCACAGGGCCCTGATCGTCTCCATATCGCATCCGATAGCGGCGGCAACCGCTTCCAGGGACCGCCAAGACGGAAGGCTCTTGCAACGCAAAACATGGTGCGCCGTAGTGTGACTTACCGCACTGTGAGACTTTTTGGCAATCTCCCGCGTGCTGATCTCACCAGACTCTCTGTGCGTTCGCTGCAGGTGCGCGCGCAAGGCTTCCAGACCTGCCCCGTCCATAGACCCTCTTCTCGTAAGGAACTGTCAGGAAGCGTAAAGTGCGCAGCGGGCGCCCCGCAAAGGAATGTCAGAAAAAGTTTGACTTCGGCAGGAAGTGGTGACTTTACGTCCGCTTCCAGTGAGTGACGAGATGGTTGAGACATGCCTCAGCACAAGCCTCGTCGTAGGCCACCTCACACCCGCCGAGCCGCTCACTTTAAGAACCGTGAGCCAATGATTCGACTTTTGCTCACCGCCCTAGCGGCTGGCGCAGCAAAAGCGCTTGGCTCTTCGCTGATCAGCTGGCTCCAGCAGCTCATCTAAGCGCGCAAATGACTCCTGCTTGATCAGGCCTCTCGCTGCAGAGGTCACCGGAATACACCAGCGGCAGATTCGAAGAACGTCTTTTCGCTCAGCCGTCTCAATGGAGCGGCCTTGCGAAGTCCATAACTACGGATCCTCCGCACTTCGACCGCGCCAAGCAGAAAAGGCTCTGGCCCGCCAGTTGGGCTACAACTGGCGGGCCTCCGCACTTTGGGAATCTAGCTGTACCAGCTAGCTGTTCAGGCCGAACTTTGGGATCTCGATGGCGGGGCATTTGCCCATCACCATGGCGAGCCCTGCGGCTTGCGTCCGCACGTACGCGGCTTCGTCGGTCACACCAAGCTGGAACCAGACGGCCTTGGCGCCGATGGCGGCTGCTTCATCCGCGACGTCGCCGGCGAGGTCTGATCGGACGAAGACGTCCACGACATCGATCTCGAAGGGGATGTCAGCGAGGGACGCGTACCCCTTCTCCCCGTGCACCGTCTCCGCTTTCGGGTGCACCGGCACGATGCGCTTGCCGAAGCGCTGCAGCACCTCCGCCACGCCGTAGGCCGCCCGCCGCTGGTTGGACGAGAGGCCCACGACGGCCCAGGTGTCGCCCAGTTCGGTGAGGATCTTCCGGACCGTCTCCGGGTCGCCGTACATGCCCTGTCTCCTCGCATCCGAATACCGAGAACTCACCTCACCCCAGCGCCACCGCTCCCCCGGCCATTCCCTGCCGACATCTGCACTGGTCGGCGCGCCAGATCGATGTGAAATCGGATGGCACCCGGCGTAACCGTCCCGGTCGACGTGGTGGACGTGTTCGTGAACAGCGCGCTGGCCGGGGAGGTCGCCGACCAGGCGGTGGCGGTCGGCGCGAAGGCGGTCTGGTTCCAGCTCGGGGTCGTCGACGAGGCCGCGTACGACCGGACCCGGGCCGCCGGGGTCTCGATGGTGATGGACAAGTGCCCGGCCATCGAGATCCCGCGGCTGGGTTAGAAGGCTCGGATCAGCCGTCGAGCCGGGCGATGGTGGCGATGGAGGGCCGGCGGTCGGCGCGCAGTGTGGCGGCGACCGACTCGGCGTCGCGCAGGACGCGGACGGCGTTGTGCCAGGTGAGCTTGGCGAGGTCGGCCTCCGACCAGTGGCGGCCGAGGAGTTCGGCGACCAGGTTGGGGTAGCCGGCCACCGAGTCGAGGCCGTCGGGCAGGAAGGCGGTGCCGTCGAAGTCGCCGCCGATGCCGATGTGGTCGATGCCGGCGACCTCGCGCATGTGGTCGAGGTGGTCGGCGACGGTGGACGGGGTGGCGATCGGGCGCGGGTTGGCGGCCTCGAAGGCGCGCTGGCGCTCCATCGCGGGCGGGGTGGTGTCCAGCGGGTGGAAGCCGTGGGCGCGCATGTTCTCGTCGGCGGCCAGGGTCCACTCGATGGCGGCGGGCAGGATGAACTTCGGGACGAAGGTGGCCATCGCGACGCCGCCGTTGGCGGGCAGCTGGGCCAGCACGTCGTCCGGGATGTTGCGGGGGTGCTCGCAGACCGCGCGCGCGGAGGAGTGCGAGAAGACCACCGGCGCCTCGGTGACCCGCAGGGCGTCCCGCATGGTGTCGGCGGAGACGTGCGAGAGGTCGACCAGCATGCCGAGCCGGTTCATCTCCCGGACGACCTCCTCGCCGAACTTCGTCAGCCCGCCGGCCACCGGCTTGTCGGTCGCGGAGTCGGCCCACGGCACGTTGTCGTTGTGGGTGAGCGTCAGGTAGCGCACGCCGAGTTCGTACAGGGCGCGCAGGGTCGCGAGCGAGCAGTCGATCGAGTGGCCGCCCTCGGCGCCCATCAGCGAGGCGATCCGGCCCTCGGCGCGGGCGGCCTCCATGTCGGCGGCGGTGCGGGCCAGGCGCAGCCGGTCCGGGTAGCGCTCGACCAGGGCGTGGACGAAGTCGACCTGCTCCAGGGTGGCGCTGACGGCGTGGTCGCCGGCCAGCGAGGTGGGCACGTAGACGGACCAGAACTGCGCGCCGACCCCGCCCTCGGCGAGGCGGGCGAGGTCGGTGTGCAGGCGCTCGCTCTGGTCGGCGGCGAGGTCGAGCGCGCCGAGGTCGTACCCGGCCTGCTCGCGCATCGCCCAGGGGAGGTCGTTGTGGCCGTCCACCACGGGGGCGGTGCGCAGCAGGGCGCGGGCGCGGTCCAGGCGGTCCGGGAGGCCCGAAAGGTCCGATCGGTCCTGCGGGGTGAGGGAGTCGGAAGTCATACGGGCTGTTCTACCCCACCCCGCCGGGCGGCCTACTTGCCGAAGCCGAAGGACGAGGAGCCGGCCACCTTGGCGCGGAGCTTCTTGCCCTTCTCGGTGGCCTGGTTGTTCAGCTCGGCCTGGAACTCGGTCATCTTCTCGGTGAGTTCCGGGTCGAAGGCGGCGAGCATCCGCACCGCGAGCAGGCCCGCGTTGCGCGCGCCGGCCACCGAGACGGTCGCCACCGGCACGCCGGCCGGCATCTGGACGATCGACAGCAGGCTGTCCATGCCGTCCAGGTAGCGCAGCGGCACCGGCACGCCGATGACCGGCAGCGGGGTGACGGAGGCCAGCATGCCCGGCAGGTGGGCCGCGCCGCCGGCGCCGGCGATGATCGCCTTGAGGCCGCGCCCGTGGGCCCGCTCGCCGTACGCGACCATCTCGCGGGGCATCCGGTGGGCGGAGACGACGTCCACCTCGTACGGGATCTCGAACTCGTCCAGGGCCTGGGCGGCGGCCTCCATGACCGGCCAGTCGGAGTCCGAACCCATCACGATGCCGACAAGAGGGTTGGTCATTCGGTGATCGTTCCTCGCAGGTAGGCGGCCGCGTGGCGGGCGCGCTCGCGGACGTCGTCGAGGTCGTCCCCGAAGACGTTGACGTGGCCGACCTTGCGGCCGGGCTTCACGTCCTTCCCGTACATGTGGATCCGCAGCCCGGGGTCGCGGGCCATGCAGTGCAGGAAGGCGTGGTACATGTCCGGGTAGTCGCCGCCGAGGACGTTGACCATGACGGTCCACTTGGCGCGCGGCCGGGGGTCGCCGAGCGGGAGGTCGAGGACGGCCCGCAGGTGGTTCTCGAACTGCGAGGTGACCGCGCCGTCCTGGGTCCAGTGCCCGGAGTTGTGCGGGCGCATGGCCAGCTCGTTGACCAGGATCCGGCCGTCCCGGGTCTGGAACAGCTCGACGGCGAGGTGGCCGACGATGCCGAGGTCGCCGGCGATCCGCAGGGCGAGCTGCTGGGCCTCGTCGGACAGGGCGGGGTCGAGGTCCGGCGCGGGGGCGGTGACCTCGGCGCAGACGCCGTTCTCCTGGACGCTCTCGACGACCGGGTAGGCGACGGCCTGGCCGCTGGGCGAGCGGACCACGTTGGCGGCCAGCTCGCGGACGAAGTCGACCTTCTCCTCGGCCAGCACGGGGACGCCCGCCAGGAACGGCGCCTGGGCCTCCCGCTCGTCGTCGACGACCCAGACGCCCTTGCCGTCGTAGCCGCCGCGGACGGTCTTGAGCACGACGGGGTAGCCGGTGCCCTCGTTCGCGAAGGCGGTGACGTCGGCCGGGTCGGCGACGATCCGGTGCCGGGGGCAGGGCACCCCGATGGAGTCGAGCTTGGCCCGCATCACGCCCTTGTCCTGGGCGTTGACCAGCGCCTCCGGGCCGGGGCGGACGGCGATGCCGTCGGCCTCCAGGGCCCGCAGGTGCTCGGTGGGGACGTGCTCGTGGTCGAAGGTGATCACGTCGCACCCGGCCGCGAAGCGGCGCAGGGTGTCGAGGTCCCGGTAGTCACCGAGGACGACGTCGGAGACCACCTGTGCGGCGGAGTCCTGGGGGGTGTCGGCGAGGAGCTTGAACCTGACCCCGAGCGGGATGCCCGCCTGGTGTGCCATGCGGGCCAGCTGCCCGCCACCGATCATGCCCACCACTGGAAAATTCACATTGCCCGGGGAAGTCACCTCGCCAGGATATCCGGGCCGGTGGGGGGCCATGGAGCCGCGGTGGGGGTGTGAGTAGTGGACGCGCGTAGATGTCAACCCCTCCTCCGGACGGCTGAGCCGTTCGGTGGAAGCGGGTAGCCTGGACGGCTAGGTCCTCGTCCGCGCGGTCGGATCATGTGCGTGCACGCAGGGCTCAAGGGGTGTCCCCGGCCCAGTGGGACACCCTTTTCCCCGCAGGTACATGGAGGCCACCCGGTATGGCGACGACCACAGCTTCGAACCCCTCACTCATGCAGAAGGTGCGTGGGATCAGGGGCGAGGTCGTGAAGTTCGGCATCGTCGGCCTGAGCGGGGTCGTGGTCAACTTCGCCGTCTTCTGGGTCTGCAACATCGGCCTGGGCATCGCCTCGCTGCGGTCCAACATCGCCGCCACGGTGATCGCGATCGCCACCAACTACCTCGGCTACCGGTACTGGCTGTACCGGGACCGCGACGCCGACTCCCGCAAGCGGGAGATCACCCTCTTCCTGGTGTTCAGCGGCTTCGGCATGCTGATCGAGACCGGTGTGCTCGGCTTCTCCCAGTACGTGCTGGGCCTGGACTCGAACTTCGAGAAGATGGGCGCCAAGGTCGTCGGCCTCGCCATCGCCACCGTGTTCCGCTTCGTCTCGTACCGCACCTGGGTCTTCAAGGCGCTGCCCGAGACGGCCCCCGTACCGAACGTGCCGAGCCCGCAGGCCGCACACGCCACGGAGGCCGCACGGACCGGGGAAGCCGCGGAGGCCGCGGAGGCCGCCGACGGCCGGGAGCTGGCCGCCCAGGCCGAGCTGATGCTGGCCGCCGAGCAGATCCGCTACGCCAAGGCCGAGTAGCCGCTCGGCGACCGCCCCTCCCCTCCCCCTTGCCGGGTCCGCCCCCGCGAGAGGACAGTGGTGACCGAGGGCGAGCACGGCCCGCGGACGATCGAGAGGCCGAGGGGGTCCCAGGAGGCTCGCCATGGCGTTCGTCCAGATCATCGACTGCAAGACCGACCGGCTCGACGACCTCAACCGGCTCATGGACACCTGGGTCGAGGCCACCAAGGGCCGCCGGACCGCCTCGCACGCGGTCGTCGGCACCGACCGCTCGGATGCCCGCCACGTGGTGGAGATCGTGGAGTTCCCCTCCTACGAGGAGGCGATGCGCAACTCGAAGCTCCCCGAGACGGACCGGATCTTCCGCGAGATGGTGGCGCTCTGCGACGCGCCGCCCACCTTCACCGACCTCGACGTGGTCCGCGACGTCCGGCTCGACGGGGCCCGCTGACCGCGCCCGGTCCTCGTACCCGGCCCGGTCCTCGTACCCGGCTCCGTCCGCGTCCCCCTGCCCCGCGCAGCCCTCGTACCCCGCTCAGTCCTCGTGGCTGCGCCCGAGGAACAGCGCGAACACCGGGGGCTTCAAGGAGAGCAGCTCCAGCCGCCCGCCGTCCGCCTCCGCGAGGTCGCGGGCGACGGCCAGGCCGATGCCGGTGGAGTTGCGGCCGCTGACGGCCCGCTCGAACACCCGGTTGCCGAGGTCGGCCGGCACTCCGGCGCCCTGGTCCTGCACCTCGACCACCACCGAGGTGCCGGAGGGCCGCACCCGCAGGGTGATCGTCCCGGCGCCGTGCATCAGTGAGTTCTCGATCAGGGTGGCGAGCACCTGGGCGACCGTCCCCGGGGTGCCGACCGCGGTGACCCCGTGCAGGCCCTCCAGGGACAGCACCCGGCCCTGCTCGCGCAGCGTCGGGCCCCACTCCTCCACCTGCTGCTTGATCACCTCGTCCAGGTCGAAGGCGACGGCGGTGGGGCTGCGCGGGTCGCGCTGGGTGGTGAGCAGCCGCTGGACGACGTCGGTGAGCCGTTCGACCTGCTGGAGGGCGATGGTCGCCTCCTCCTTGACGGTCTCCGGCTCCTCGGCGAGGGCGGTGATCTCCTCCAGCCGCATCGACAGTGCGGTGAGCGGGGTGCGCAGCTGGTGCGAGGCGTCGGCGGCGAGCCGGCGTTCGGCGGTGAGCATCCGGGCGATCCGCTCGGCGCTGGTGTCCAGCACCTCGGCGATCCGGTCGAGTTCGGGCACCCCGTACCGGCGGTTGCGCGGGCGCGGGTCGCCGGAGCCGAGCCGTTCGGCGGTCTCGGCGAGGTCGGTGAGCGGCCGGGCGAGTCGCTTGGCCTGCCAGACGGCGAGCGCGACGGCGGCCTGGACGGCCAGCAGGGCGACCACGCCGAGCAGCAGCAGGTTGTTGGCGATCTCGTGGTCGACGTCCTCGCGGGACTGCTCGACGGTGACGATCTCGCCGCTGGTGCCGTGTTCGGCGGCCCGCAGCAGGTGGTTCCCGGCGGGCGGGCGGCCGGCCGAGAGGACCTGCTGGCCGGGGATCTGCACCTCGACGTAGCTGCCCTCGGTGACCTGGCTCTCGAAGACCCGCCCCTCCTTGACCGACTCACCGGCGGCGAGCCGGCTCTCGACCAGGGCGAGCACCCGGACGGCGGTCGCGTCCACCCGGTCCTGGGCGGCGTCGACGATGCTGCGCTTCTCGACCAGGGCGAGCGGCACGCAGAACACCACGACGACCACCAGGACGACGACCAGCAGCGAGTTGATCATCCTGCGTTTCACGCTGCTGCTCCCCGAGGTGTTCCACTGCATCGGCCGCCGCCCGGCCATGATCTCCGTACGCGGCTAATTCTTCTCGAACCGGAAGCCGACCCCGCGCACCGTGGCGATGTAGCGCGGGTTCGCCGCGTCGTCGCCGAGCTTCTTGCGGAGCCAGGAGATGTGCATGTCCAGGGTCTTGGTCGAGGTCCACCAGGTGGTGTCCCAGACCTGCCGCATGATCTCCTCGCGGGTGACCACCCGGCCGGCGTCGCGGACCAGGACGCGCAGCAGCTCGAACTCCTTGGCGGAGAGGGTCAGCTCCTCCTCGCCGAGCCAGGCGCGGTGGGACTCGATGTCGATCTTCACCCCGTGCGCGCCGGTGGTGAGCTGGTCGACGTTGCCGCGCCGGAGCAGGGCCCGGACGCGGGCGAGCAGCTCGGCCAGGCGGAAGGGCTTGGTCACGTAGTCGTCGGCGCCGGCGTCCAGGCCGACCACGGTGTCCACCTCGTCGGCGCGGGCGGTGAGCACCAGGACGGGGCAGCTCTTGCCGTCGGCGCGCAGGCGGCGGCAGACCTCGAGGCCGTCCATCTCGGGCAGGCCGAGGTCGAGGACGACGAGGTCGACCTCCTCGGTGAGGCCGGCGGCGAGTGCGGTCGGCCCGTCCTCGCGGACGAGCACCTCATAGCCCTCGCGTCGCAGGGCCCGGGCGAGAGGTTCGGAGATCGCCGGATCGTCCTCGGCGAGCAGCACACAGGTCATGTGGTGATGGTAGTCGTCCCGCGTATGCCCGTACCCCCTGTGAGGTAGTTCACAGACGGTGATCGTTATAGAAGGGACCGTCGGGGCCCAACGGAGCGCCGCTGACCGGCCGTTCGGCGAAGAATCCCCGCTTGGATCTTTGAACCGAAGGAAGACACGCCCGTCTACCATGGATCAATCGGGCAGATCTGTTGCCAACTTTGTTATTAAGCAGAGCGATTCGCAATGTTTGTCATCTGATAACGCCAAATATCGCCACGTAGAGTGGTTCAAGTCCTCGTCCGCCGCCACCCCCCTAGGCGGACGCTGTCAGGCAAGGAACGACTACACATGGCGTCTACCACCCGGGCCGCCGACCTCGCGTCGGCCTCCCCCAGCGGCAAGACCTTCCTCGGGCACCCCCGAGGCCTCGCCACGCTGTTCATGACCGAGATGTGGGAGCGGTTCTCCTACTACGGCATGCGCGCCCTGCTGATCTACTACCTGGTCTCCGGCGGTGCCGACGCGGCAGCCGGCAGCCAGGGCGGCGGCCTCGCGATGAAGGCGACGATGGCCACGGCCATCTACTCCGTCTACGTCTCCATGGTCTACCTCATGGCGTACCCGGGCGGCTGGTTCGGCGACCGGGTCTGGGGCGCCCGCAAGACCGTCACCGTCGCCGGTTTCGTGATCATGGCGGGCCACCTCGCACTGGCCGTCCCGGGCCAGGCGGCGTTCTTCGTCGGCCTGCTCCTGGTCGCGGTCGGCTCCGGGCTGCTCAAGGCCAACATCTCCACGATGGTCGGCCACCTGTACAACGGTCCCGAGGACCCGCGTCGCGACGGCGGTTTCACCGTCTTCTACATGAGCATCAACCTCGGCGCCTTCGCCGCCCCGTTCATCATCGGAACGGTCGGCAAGGAGTACAACTGGCACCTGGGCTTCGCGCTCGCCGCGGTCGGCATGGGCCTCGGCCTGACCCAGTTCCTCATGGGCACCCGCCACCTGAGCCCGAAGAGCAGCGTCGTCCCCAACCCGCTGCAGGCCGCGGAGCGCAAGAGCCTGCTGATGAAGGCCGGCGCCGTGATCCTGGCGGGCGTCGTCTTCTACGCCGCCGTCGTCGCGCTCGGTGTCTACACCCTGAACTGGGCCCTCGTCCCGCTGACCATCGCGGGTCTGGCCATCCCGGTCGTCGTGCTGGTCCGCATCAAGCGCGACAAGCAGCTGGACGCCGGCGAGCAGTCCAAGATGACCGCCTACATCTGGTTCTTCGTCGCGGCCGCCGCGTTCTGGATGATCTACGACCAGGGCGGGTCCACCCTGTCCCTGTTCGCGGACAAGAACACCGCGGACAAGGTCCTCGGCCTCGGCTTCTCGTCCACCTGGTACCAGTCGCTGAACCCGCTGTTCGTGATGGCGCTCGCGCCGGTCTTCGCCTGGCTGTGGCTGTGGCTGTCGCGCCGCAACAAGGAGCCCAACACCATCACGAAGTTCGCGATGGGCCTGGTCCTGATCGGCGCCTCGTTCTTCATCTTCATCGTCCCGATGAACATGGCGGGCGACGGCACCAAGGTCTCCCCGATGTGGCTGGTCTCGATCTACATGATCCAGACCATCGGCGAGCTCTGCCTCTCCCCGGTCGGCCTCTCGGTCACCACCAAGATGGCGCCGCAGAAGTACGCCTCCCAGATGATGGGCGTCTGGTTCCTCGCCGTCACCGCCGGTGACTGCACCACCAGCCTCCTGTCGCTGGCCGGCGTCAACCTGGACGGCACCGGCATCATCGGCATGCAGGCCGCCCTCGCGTGCCTCGCGGGCTTCGCGGTCTACAGCTACCGCAAGCGCGTCCAGTCGCTCATGGGCGACGTCCGCTGACGCCGCTCCTGAGGCCGGGCCGCTGAGGCCCCGGGGCCGCCGTGGATTCCTGAGATCCGCGGCGGCCCCGGCCGTTTCCGGCCGGTTTAATGCCTCGACGGGGCCGCACCGAGTGTGCCTATGGTCCCCGGCATGACCACCGACTCCCTCCCCCGGCAACTGGCCCGCACCCGGCACTTCACGCTCGGGGCCCCCGCCCAGGCCGCGCCCACCGCCGACGGCGCCACCGTGCTCTTCCTGCGCAGCCGGGGCGGCGCCGACCCGGTCCACTGCCTCTGGGCCCTGGACACCGCGACCGGCGAGGAGCGACTGGTCATCGACCCGAGCGCGCTCGGCAGCACCGGCGGCATCGCCTCGTACAGCACCGACGCCACCGGCCGGTACGCCGCCTTCGCGCTGGACGGCACGCTGTGGCTGGCCGACACCGCCACGGGTTCTTCGCACCCGCTCGCCACCGCCGCCCCGCCGCGGGAGGTGCGGCTCGACCCGACCGGCCGCCGGATCGCCTACGTCAGCGGCGGCGCCCTGCGGGTGGTCTCCACGGACGGTACGGACGACCGCGCCGTGGCCGAACCCGAGGCCGAGGACGTGAGCTACGGCCTGGCCGAGTACGTCGCCGTCGGGGAGATGTACCGCGACCGCGGGTACTGGTGGTCCCCCGACGGCACCGCGCTGCTCACGGCCCGGGTCGACGAACGTGCCGTCGCCCGGTGGTTCCTCGCGGACCCCGCCGACCCGGGGCGCTCCCCCCGCGCCGTCCGCTACCCGCTGGCCGGCACCGCCAACGCCGAGGTCACCCTCTGGCTGCTCGGCCTCGACGGCCGCCGCACCCGCACGGAGGTCCGCTGGGACCGCGCCGCCTTCGAGTACCTGACCGCCGCCGGCTGGGACGACCACGGCCCGTACGCCGCCGTGCAGAGCCGCGACCAGCGCACCGTCCGCACGCTGGCGGTCGGGGCGGACGGCGCGACCCGGGTGCTGGCCGAGCGGACCGACCCGCACTGGGTCGAGCTGCTGCCCGGGGTGCCGGTGCGCACGGCGGGCGGGGCCCTGGTCGACACCGCCGACGACGGGGACACCCGGCACCTGACCGTCGACGGCAAGCCCGTCACCCCGGCCGGGCTGCAACTGCGGGGCGTCCTCGGGACGGAGGGCGAGCGGGTGCTGTTCACCGCCTCCGCGGAACCCACCGAGACCCACCTGTGGACGTACGAACCGGACACCGGCATACGGCAGTTGAGCAGCGGACCCGGCGTGCACGGCGGCATCGGGCGCGGCGGCACGCTGGTGCTCACCAACGGCGGCCTCTCCACCGTCCTCCGCGACGGCCGTGCGCCCCTCCCCCTCACCTCGTACGCCGAGCCCCCCGTCGTCACCGCCCGCCCCGAACCGCTCCGCCTCGGCCCGCGCGAACTGCGCGCCCACCTCTTCCTGCCCGTCGGCCACCGGGCCGGCGACGGGCCGCTGCCCGTCCTGCTCGACCCGTACGCGGGGCCCGCCATGCAGAAGGTCACCACCGGCGGCGCCTGGTACGAGCAGGTGTCCCAGTGGTTCGCCGACCAGGGCTTCGCGGTGCTGGTCGTCGACGGCCGCGGCACCCCGGGGCGCGGGCCGCACTGGGAGAAGAGCATCTGGGGCGACAAGGCCGGGCCGGCGCTGGAGGACCAGATCGAGGGCCTGCACGAGACCGCCCGGCTTCGGCCGGAGCTGCTCGACCTCGGCCGGGTCGCCATCCGCGGCTGGTCCTACGGCGGCTTCCTCGCGGCGCTCGCCGTACTGCGGCGCCCGGACGTCTTCCACGCCGCCTCCGCCGGGGCCGCGCCCACCGACCACCGGCTGTACGACACCCACTGGCAGGAACGCTTCCTCGGCCACCCGGACGAGCACCCCGGGCACTACGACTCCTGCGACCTGATCGCCGAGGCCCCGAAGCTCAGCCGCCCACTCCTCCTGGTCCAGGGCCTCGCCGACGACAACGTCTTCCCCGTCCACGCGTTGCGGCTCTCTGCCGCGCTGCTCGCCGCCGGCCGCCCGCACGAAGTCCTGCCGCTGCGCGGCGCCGGACACCGGCCGACCGACGAAGCGACGGTGGAGGACCTGCTCCGGCACGAACTCGGCTTCCTGCGGCGCTCGTTGGGCGCGGAATGACGGACGCCCCCTCGGGTCGGGGGGCGGAGACCCGAGGGGGCAGCAGGACGGCTTCGGGAGAAGCGTCAGTTGGGGTAGTAGTTGTGGATGTTGTAGACGATGTTGTTCCGGTAGTAGTTGCCCCGGACGTCGAGGAAGTTGCCGCCCCGGATGGTCAGGCCGACGCCGTCCGGCTCGGTGTCCACGCGCGGGGCCGACGGGCTGGTGACGTTGTTGCCGTTGGGCACGCCCTGGGGGGTCGTCGACTCGGCGGAGGTCGTCGAGATCTCGGAGGCCAGGATCTGGCCGGAGCTGGCCTGGCGCCAGGCCAGGATCATCCGGCCGTCGTGGAAGTTGTAGGCGACCGACGGGGCGGCGTTGGTGTAGGTGTTCCTGATCTGCTGCCAGTTGTTGTCCCACTGCCAGTACAGGACGTTCAGGCCCTGGCGGTAGATCCGGTTGTCGGTGCCGCGGTGGACGACCGTCAGCCGGTTGTCGGGCGAGGTCGAGGTGCCGACCCCGGACTCGGTACGGGCGCCGCCCGGCAGTTCGGTCCAGCGGCTGAAGTTGCGGTTCACGCCCATGGTCGCGTGGTAGATGCGCTCGTTGGCGCCGACCACGATGAAGTGCAGCACGTCCGGGGAGGCCGCGACCGCCGGGCTCAGGGTCGGACTTCCGGCCGAACCGGAACCGCCGATGTTCTGGGTGCTGAACTGGATGGGCCGGTTCCAGTACCAGCGCCGGTGGTTGGACTCACCGGGGTTGGCGAGGTTCTGGCCCCAGACGTCGCCGTTCTGGCCGGTGTGCCAGATCCACAGCTCGCCGCGGAACACGGTGATCGACGGCGCGGCGTACGTGACGCCGCCGATGTGGTTGAAGTCGCCGTTGTCGACGTTGAACCAGAGGTTGTTGTCCTGCCCCCGGATCACCTCGACGTTGCTCCCCGCGTAGAACGCCATCGCCGGGGAGTCGGGGGTGCTGCCGTTGTGGTTCGTCTCCTGCCAGGGCGTGACCGCACCGGCCGGGGCCGTGCCCGCGAAGACGGCGGCCAGCGCGGCGAGGAGGACGGTCACCGCGGCGACGAACCCGGAGGCTCTGCGACGGTGCAGTGGGGTGCGGGGTGGTGCGGTCATGTCTGCTGCTGCCCTTCTGCCCCGCGAGCCCGGCGATGACGCGCGGGCCCCGGAGTGGTGACGACGTGGTGCGGCCCGACTCCGACGCCCCCGCACGGGGCGTGGCCCCCGGCGGACGCGGAACGGCCCGCCCCAGAGGCTGCCAGCGCAGCAGGCCACGCCACATCGGTCATCTGACTTAACGCCCGGGGCACCCCCACCCGCCGCCCCCGCCCCATCGAGCCGAGCCGGCTCGACGGGGCGAAACGACGGAATGGCTCAGTCACGGAGCGGTACCGGGTTCTCCGGGGAGTCGAGCCAGACGGTGTGGGCGTCCGGGGTGACCGTGAGGCCGAACCGGTCGAAGCCGGGGCGGCCCTGGTCGTCCCACCAGCGCCAGGCGGCCTCCACCTCGTCCCAGAGGCGGCGGGGGCCGGACTGGTACACCTCGTACTCGGTGCGGCCGCGCGCGTAGTCGACGGAGGCCCACGACCGGGTGTCCCGGCTGTAGAGCCAGAGCGTGTACGCGCCGTCGCCGTCGTCGTAGCGCTCGGCCCGCCAGAAGGCGCCGGGGACGGCCGACCCGATCACGAACTGCTCGAACCACCCGCCGGTGTCGGGAGGGGCGAGGGTCGTGGTGGTCCTCACCCCGTCTCCTGGCCACTCCTGCCCCCGGAGGTAGTCCTCGAACGGCGGCCGGTCGGTGCGCTGTTGTCGCAGCCGCATGAACGCGGAGCTCCGGGAGAACCGGCCGCTGGCGCTGGTGCCGTCCTCGTTCACGGTCAGCCGGACGATCTGCTCGCCGCCGTACTCGGTGCCGAACGGCGCCACGATGATCCCGCCGGGCGCGGACTGGGCCAGCCACGCCCCGGGGATCTCCAGCAGCGAGCAGGTGGCGATGATCCGGTCGTAGGGGGCGCCGTCCGGCCAGCCCTGCCGCCCGTCGCCTTCGACGACGGTCGGTGCGAGTCCGGCGAGGCCGAGGTTCGCGCGGGCTCCCCGGGCCACGTCGGGGTCGTACTCGACGGTCACCACGTTGGGGCTGCCCAGGCGGTGGGCCAGCAGGCCCGCGTTCCAGCCGGTGCCGGCGCCGACCTCCAGCACCCTGTTGCCCGGGCGAACGTCGAGGTCCTGGAGCATCGAGAAGACCATCGTGGGCATGGAGTTGGACGACGTCGGGGTGGTTCCGAGCCCGTCTCCGTGGTGCTGCCCGTCGTCCCACTGCGTGGTCAGCGGGATGTCGGAGTAGACCGCCCGCCGCCATGCCTCGGGGTCCTGCGACCGGTACACCACGGGGTTTTGTTGAGTGCCGTCCGCGATGCCCGGCCAGATGCGATCCGGGACGAACAGCTGGCGGGGTACGGCCCGGAAGGAGGGAAGCCAGTCCGAGGAGAGCGCGCCGCCGGCCACCAGCGCGGAGGCGAGCCCCTGGGGGCTCGCCTCCTTCTGCGATTCGCTGGTCACTTGCCGCCCGCCGGGGACGATCCGTCGGAGGTGTTGCCGCCCTCGTCGGACCCTCCGCCACCGTGCCCGGCGCCCTTGTTGCTGTCGTCCTGCTGCCCGCCACCCTTGCCGTCGCCGGACCCGCCACCGCGCTTGCCCATGTTCTACCCCTTCCGCTATCGATCCGACCGAGGTGAATCCCTCTGCCATCTGCCTTACCGGCACAGGAGACACTACGGACGGCGACGTGCCGGCCTCTATGAACTTGCACGACCTTGCACGCCAATTACCGCATCAGATAACGGCATTGACTGCGTATCAGCTGGCCGGACAAGCTTGTGCAAGCCCGAGCAAGCACCTAGACCAGGGAGCCGGCCATGGCCGTGGAGTTCGTTGGCATCGACCCCAACACCGACCGGGACCACTGCCCCACCGTGTGGGTGGACCCGGAAGCTCAAGAGATCCTCTTCCAGGGGTGGAACCCTCGCCCCCGGGTTCAGGCGGAATGCGAAGGGAGCAGCCCCGCGAACGGGCCGGTACCCGATGATGAGTCCATCGTCAGGCTTCCGGCCCGAATGGTGCCCATGATCAGGGAGGCGTGTGATGTCATCGAGCGTGCCCAACTTCGCTGAACTGCTTGAGCAATGCCAGCGGTCTGCCTTCCATCTGGAACTCCGGGACTCCTACGCCCCGACGGAACGGTTCGAGGCGTGGCAGCGCGGTGAGCGGATCGACTGGGAGGAGCGCGAGTCCTGGTGGCATCCCTATGACCAGCTGATCGCGGACACCGTGGCCCGGGGCGTGGTCATCCGTCGGGCTCGGGTCGTGTCCGAGCCCGTGTCCGAGTACATCCGGTGGGAGCACTACGTCACCCACGCGAACGTCACGGCGGGCGAGGACGTCCGCTGGCTGCCACGGCGGCAGGCCACGAGCATTCCCTTGCCGGGAAACGACTTCTGGCTGTTCGATGGCGCGCTGCTCCGGGTGCACCACTTCTCCGGCGACGGCGCGGTGGTCGAGGACGAGATCACGGCAGACCCAGAGACCGTGGAGCTGTGCGCCTCCGCGTTCGAAGCGGTCTGGGAACGAGCCGTCCCACATCACCAGTACGAGATCTGACGCAGGCCAGCTCCATGCCCGCGCACCCCTCTTCAAGCGTTCAGAAGGCTCGCGAGGCCCTTGCCAGTCGGCTGAGCGAGATCCGGAAGGATGCGGGTATCAGCGGGCGGGAGCTGGCCGCCAGGTGCGGCTGGTCGGAATCGAAGTCGTCCCGGGTCGAGAACGCGAAGACACCTCCTTCCGACGCCGACATCAGGGCCTGGTGCCGAGCCTGTGCCGCCGACGGTCAAGTCCCTGACCTGCTCGCCGCCAACCGACAGTCCGCCGACGCCTACGTGCGATGGCGGCAACTCCAGCGAGGTGGACTCCGCCACCTGCAAGAGTCCACCGGGGACCTGTACCGACAGACCAGGGCCTTCCGCGTCTACGTCTCCGACGTGATCCCCGGTTTCCTCCAGACGCCTAAATACGCCGCTGCTCTGCTGTCATCCATCGCGGACTTCCGGGGAACCCCTAACGACGTGGACGACGCCGTGGCAGCCCGCATGAAGCGCAACACGGTACTGAGCAATGGCGCACGCCGGTTCTCCTTCGTACTGGAGGAGTCAGTACTGCGATACCGCGTGTGCAGCGCCGAGGCCATGGCGGCACAACTGGGCCACCTGCTCGGAGTCATGGATCTTCCGAACGTCGCCGTCGGCATCATCCCGTTCGCGGCGCAGCGGACCGTTTGGCCCATGCCTACCTTCACGATCTTCGATGCTGCCAGGGTCCACGCGGACACTCTGGACGCCGCCTCGACGCTCACGGAACCCAGCCAGGTCGACCTGTATGCCCGCGCCTTTGATCTGCTCTCTCAGGGGGCCGCGCGCGGCGCCACGGCACGTTCCCTCGTCGCTGGCGCTTTGGCCTGCCTGGATTGATACGTCGATGCACAGAGAAGGAGAGCTGATCCGTGGCACGGACCGAGTACTACAACGATCCCGACGCCCCCACGCCCAACCGGCTGGTTGTGGCAGCGTCCGCAGTGGTGACGGATCCCGAAGGGCGCATCCTGCTCCAGCGACGCACTGACAACGGCCTGTACGCGCTGCCGGGCGGGACGATGGATCTCGGCGAGTCGCTGCCGGGCACGGCCGTCCGGGAGGTTCGCGAGGAGACCGGCCTCGATGTCGAGATCACCGGGCTCGTCGGCACGTACACCGACCCCCGACACGTGATCGCCTACTCGGACGGCGAGGTCCGGCAGCAGTTCAATGTCTGCTTCACCGCCCGCATCACGGGCGGAGAGCTTCGGATCTCGGACGAGTCCACCGACCTTCGGTTCGTCGCCCCGAGCAACATCGAGGGGTTGCCGATGCACCACACTCAACGCCTCCGGCTCCAGCACTTCCTGGAGCGCAGGCCTCTCCCGTATCTCGGCTGACGCAATGCCGATCCATGGCGCCGGCAGTCGTCCCGGCTCGCTGATCTTGCATGTTGTGACGGCTGTCATGGGTGGCTGGTGATCATCGGGCCTGGTGCGCGGCGGCACCCGATTGCCAGGATGGGCCACGTTGACGGGGCGAGCTGCCCCGAGGTGTTCTCACGGGGGTAGGCAATGTCGCCGCATGAAATCGGGTTGTACGCGAGCGCCGCTGTGGTGGTCAGCGTGGGAGTGCGGACACTGGTGCTGGCCGGGCCGGCGAGCGGCTCCGGGACCGGTGGCCCCGCGGGTGGCGGCGCCGGGCCGGGGGAAGTACTGGCCGTGGTCCGCGCGGCGTTGGCGCGGCGCCCTTGGGTCACGTTCGCGCTGTTCGCGGTGATGGCGGTGATGGCCGTGGTCCAGTACGCGGTGCCCTCCGTCGTCGGCGACCTGATGCGGCAACCGGGCGCTCTGTCGGACGGGCAGTGGTGGCGGGCCGGGAGCGCACTCCTGGTGCAGTCCTCGGGCATCATGCAGATCGTGATCAACCTGCCGGCCCTGCTCGTGGTCGGCGCCGTCACCGAGGCCGCGCTCGGGTGGTGGCGCACCCTGGTGATCTTCCTCGTCGGCGGCGTCCTGGCGCACGTGGTCAGCCTGGCCGGCTGGTCGACCCAGGGCGGCGGCGACTCGGTGGCCGTCTGCGCCCTGCTGGGCGCCCTGGCCGTCAGCTGCCTGCTGGGCGCGAACCCGCCGCGCCGGCCGCTCCGGGACACCTGGTACGTGCTCCTCATCCCCGCCGCGGGAACGCTGCTGTGCCTCCTGCAGAACAACCACGGCGCGGGCCTGGCGGCAGGCTGCCTGCTCGGCCTCGCCCTCGTACCCCGACCCGGGCGCCCACTCGCGCGCTCGGCTGCCGCCTAGAACGCGGTGCCCGCGAGGCCCTCGCCTTCCCAGGCGGGGGCCTTCGCGCGTTTCAGTCGTCGTCCTCGGGCGGTCGCATCCTGAGGGTGGCGATGGCGCCGAGGGCGACGGTGGTGATGGCGAGGGCGAGGAGAGCGAGGAGGATCGCGCCGACGAAGAATCTCACCGGTGCCAGGCCTCGTCGCGCTCCAGGTCGCGGAGGAGGTGGAGGAGGTTGAGGAGGGTGCTGACGGGCGCGTTGCCGAAGTCGATGAGGATGCGGCCGTCGAGGGTAGTCTCGCCGGGGGCGGCGGAGCCCCAGAGGAGGCCGTGGGGGAGGCCACGTCGGTGCAACTCGCCGAGGAGGGTGGTGATCTGGGGCTCGGTGTAGTCGCGCATGCGGGGGTCGTCGGGGGCGACGGGGTCGCGGGTCACGAGGCCGCGTCCAGCTCGTACCAGGTGGTCTTGCCGTGCTTCTGGGGGTCGACGCCCCAGCGGTGGGTGAGGCCCTCGACCAGCTGGAGGCCGCGGCCGGTCTCGGCGAGGTGGGTGGGGGTACGGGGCTGCGGAAGGGCGTCGCTCTCGTCGGCGACGGAGACGTGGAGGGTGGGGCCGAGGAGGGAGAACCAGACGACGGGCGCGGGGGTGCCACCGTGCCGCCAGGCGTTGACGATGAGCTCGGTGAGGGCGAGTTCGGCGTCGTGGATGGTGTCCGGGTTCCAGCCGCTGTGGGCCAGGGCGTCCCGCAGGGCCTGCCGGGCGAGCGCGAGGACGAGGGAGGGAGAGGGGGTGTTACGGGTGCACACGGGAACCTCCGGGAGGCTGTGGTGTGGGAGAGGGGTGACGGCGGATACGTCGCCGTGAGCCAGGCCGGGGCGGCGGCTGCTCTGCGGCGCGCGGAGGGCAGCAGGCGCCTACTGCCCTTGATGCAGGCATTACTGACGATCCGTCGGATCGAGCTGAGAATGACGATAGCCCAGGACCAGGTCAAGTTTTACCCCAATCCCAGATCTTCCCCCTATCGTGTTACCGGCCACCTCGGATGGACCGACTGGCAAGGCGCGCGGCAGACTGGGATGACCCCACCCCCGGAAGGAAGCCATGGCTGCACGCCCGAACCCGACGCTCCGTCAGCGACGGCTCGGCGCAGAGCTGCGACGGATGCGCGAGCAGGCCGGCTTCGGCGGCAGCGAGCTCGGCCGCCTCGTCGGCATGAGTCCCGCGCAGGTGACGCAGATGGAGGCTGGCAAGATCGGCATCAGCATGGAACGCCTGCGCACGATCGCCGCAACATGCATGTGCGTCAACGAGCCCTTGATCGAAGCTCTCTCCAGCATCATCACGGAGCGCGAGAAGCCAGGTTGGTGGGAGGAGTATCGCGGAACCCTCTCCGCAGACTTCGTTGATGTCGCGGAGTTCGAGGGCCAGGCGCGAAGGCTCACCGCCTACACGATGGCTTTCGTTCCGGGTCAACTCCAGACCGGCCCGTACGCCGCTGCCGTATTCGCGCAAACCTTCCCGCCGCTGCCGCGTCATGAGATCGACCTCAGGACAGCGTTCCGAATGCAGCGGCAGCGCCTCATCCGGTCCGGCGCGACACCCTATTCCGCGTTCATCCACGAAGCCGCGCTACGCATGCGGTTCAGTGGACCGGCAGTTCTCTCCGAGCAACTCGGCGCCCTCATCGAAGACTCCAGGCAACCGACCATCTCGGTTCGCGTCGTTCCGTTCGAGATCGGCGCAATGCCAAGCTCCAGCGAGAACTTCACATACGCGGAGGGGCCGGTTCCCGAACTTGATGGAGCCCAGGTGGATACCGGTCTCGGTATCCACATCCTTGACGCTCCAGCTCACATGGCAAGGTTCCGATCCCTGCTCGCGCGATTCGACTCCGCCGCGCTCTCTGAGGAGGAGTCCCGAGACTTCATCGGAACCATCAAGAAGGAAATGGAAAGCAAGCGTGAATAGCTCCGTGTGGCAGAAGTCCAGCTACTCCGGCTCGAACGATGAGTGCGTCGAGGTGCGCTTCATAGACGGGCTGGTCGAACTCCGCGAGTCCGATGAAGGCGACGTCATCATCCGCACCACCCGCCTCAACCTCGCTGTCTTCCTCCAGGGCGTCAAAGCAGGCGAGTTCGACTAGCAAGGAGCCCCCGCGCCCGCCACCCCGGGGGCGCGGGGGCCGTCCAAGTCCCCTAGACCTCGCGAACTCCCGCGCGCCAGACGGCCGCCGTCAGCGGCACGCCCGGGCGGTAGGCCAGGTGGACGTGTGAGGGCGCATCGAGCAGCAGCAGGTCGGCCCGCGAGCCGACCGCTACCGTCCCCACGTCCGTACGCCGCAGGGCATGCGCCCCACCGGCCGTGGCGGCCCAGACCGCCTCGTCCGGGGTCATCCCCATCTCCCGCACCGCCACGGCAATACAGAACGCCATCGAACTCGTAAAACTCGACCCCGGGTTGCAGTCCGTGGACAGCGCCACCACCGCCCCCGCGTCCAACAGCCGCCGCCCGCTCGGGTACTCGGCCCGCGTGGAGAACTCCGCCCCGGGCAGCAGGGTCGCGACCGTCGCCGATCCCGCCAGCGCCGCGACATCCTCATCGGTCAGGTGGGTGCAGTGATCAGCCGACGCGGCCCCCAGCTCCACCGCGAGCTGAACACCAGGCCCGTACGTGAGCTGGTTGGCGTGCACCCGAGGCGTGAGCCCGCGCTCGATCCCCGCCGTGAGCACCGCCCGCGCCTGGTCGCCGTCGAAGGCGCCCTTCTCGCAGAACACGTCCACCCAACGGGCGTGCGGCGCACAGGCGACGAGCATCTCCCCCGTGACCAGCTCGACGTACCCCGCCGGGTCCTCGGCGTACTCGGGCGCCACGATGTGCGCGCCCAGGTACGTCGTCTCCGGCGTGTGCCGCGCAGCGATCCGCAGGGCCCGAGCCTCGTCCTCGACCGTCAGCCCGTAGCCGGACTTGCACTCGATGGTCGTGGTCCCCTGCCGCAGCGCCTCCCGGACGAACCCGGCCAGGTTGGCGTCCAGTTCGGCGTCCGAAGCGGCCCGCGTGGCCGCCACCGTCGTCCGGATGCCGCCCGCCGAGTACGCCTGCCCGGACATCCGGGCGTTGAACTCGGCGGTGCGGTCCCCCGCGAACACCAGGTGGGCGTGCGAGTCGACGAAGCCGGGCAGCAGGGCCCGGCCTTCGGCGTCGAAGCGCTCGTCCGCCGCCGGGGCCTGGGCGGCCGGGCCGACCCAGGCAACGCGGTCACCCTCGACGACCACGGCAGCATCCGCCAGCAGGCCGAGCGGCCCGCCGCCCTGCCCGGGGTCGTTGGTGACCAGGCTGCCGATGCCCGTGATCAAGGTGGTCCTGGTGCTCAAGACAGCGCCTTCCGATACGAGTTGAAAGTGTCAGTAGTCCAGCGCGCCGATGGCGGCCCGCAGCGCCCCCGGCACGTCGGCCACCAGCTGGTGCACGCCGTCCCGGACGACGTGCCGTCCGCCGACCACCAGGTGCCGGACGTCCGCCGCCGAGGCCGCGAACACCGCGATCTCGGCGCCCAGCCGCGCAGGCGGCCCGGCCGTGCGCACCGAGTCCAGCGCGATCGCCGTGAAGTCGGCGAGCGCCCCGGCCTCGATCCTCCCCGCCTCGGGCCAGCCGAGCGAGGCGTGACCGTCCTCGCCGCCCGCCCGCAGCAGCCCGTTTGCCGTCCAGTGGCCGCGCGTCCGCGTCCGCAGCCGCTCGTCCAGCTCCAGCGCCCGGGCCTCCTCCCACGGGTCGATGACCGCGTGGCTGTCGCTGCCCAGGGAGATCGGGCTGCCCGCCGAGGCGAGCCGGCGGGCCGGGCCGATGCCGTCGGCGAGGTCCCGCTCGGTGGTGGGGCACATGCAGACGGTGGTCCCCGAGTCCGCGAGGAGCTTGACGTCCTCGTCGGTGAGGTGGGTGGCGTGCACGGCCGAGGTGCGCGGGCCGAGCGCGCCGTGGTCGGCGAGCAGCCGGGTCGGGGTGACGCCGTGCGCGGCGAGGCAGGCGTCGTTCTCGGCGGTCTGCTCGGACAGGTGGACGTGCAGCGGCGCCTTGCGCATCGCCGACCAGTGCGCGACGGTGCCCAACTGCTCGGCCGGGACGGCCCGGACGGAGTGGATGGCGGCGCCGATCCGGGCGTGTTCGCGCGGCTTGAGCGCGTCCGCGCGGGCGGCCCAGGCCTCGGCGTCGCCGTCGCTGAACCGCAGCTGCGGGTGGGTCGGCTCGGCCCCGAAGCCGGAGGACAGGTAGCAGGTGTCCAGCAGGGTGATCCGGATGCCGGCCCGGGCGGCCGCCTCGATCAGCGCCTCGCCCATCGCGTTCGGGTCGGTGTAGCGGGCGCCGCCGGGCGCGTGGTGCAGGTAGTGGAACTCGCCGACGGCACTGATCCCGGCGAGCGCCATCTCGGCGTAGACCGCGGTGGCGAGCGCCAGGTAGCTGTCCGGGTCGAGCGCCCCGGCGAACCGGTACATGGTGTCGCGCCAGGTCCAGAAGGTCCCGGAGCCGACCTGGACGTGCCCGCGTAGCGCCCGGTGGAAGGCGTGCGAGTGGGCATTCGCCTGGCCGGGCAGCAGCAGTCCGTCGAGCCGGACGGCGCCGGGCGGGCAGGGCCCGCTGTCCGGCTCCACCCGAGCGATCCGCCCGTCGGCGCCGACCACGATCAGCACGTCCGGCTCGACCACCGGCCCGTTGTGGTGCGGCAGCCAGGCGTGCTCCGCCCAGTAGCTGACCGAAGGGGTCACTGACACGCCAGGTCCTCCAGTACGTCGGCGAGGGCGGAGACCCCGGCCAGGCAGTCGGCCTCCTCGGCGTGCTCGGCCGGGGAGTGCGAGACCCCGGTGGGGTTGCGCACGAACAGCATGGCGGTCGGGATCGCGGACGCCAGGATCCCGGCGTCGTGTCCCGCGCCGGTGGGCAGCACCGGGGCTTCGAGCAGCTTGGCGAGCCGGTCGCGCAGCGGGCCGTCGAAGTCCACCACGGGGGTGTACGACTCGCGGGTCAGCTCGACCCGGACGCCGTCGCGTTCACCGCGCTCGGCGGCCGCCCGCTCGATCTCGGCGACCAGCTCGGTCAGCGTCCGCTCGTCGGCGGCCCGGGAGTCCAGCCAGCCGCGCACCAGCGAGGCGATCGCGTTGGTGCCGTTGGGCTCCACCGCGACCTTGCCGAAGGTGGCCAGCGCGCCCGCCAGCTTCGCCTTCTTGCGGGCGGCGAGCACGGTGTTGGCGTACGTCAGCATCGGGTCGCGGCGGTCCTCGATCCGGGTGGTGCCCGCGTGGTTGGCCTCGCCGTGGAAGTCGAAGCGCCAGCGGCCGTGCGGCCAGATCGCCCCGGCCACGCCGACCGGCTGCTCCTCGGTGAGGTAGCGGCCCTGCTCGACGTGGAGTTCGACGAAGGCGCCGATCCGGGACAGCCGTTCCTCGTCCGCGCCGATCGCGGTCGGGTCGTAGCCGGCCTTCTCCATCGCATCGGGCAGGCGCAGGCCGTCGGCGTCGCGCAGCTCGTACGCGGCCCTGCGGGACAGCAGCCCGGCGGTCAGCCGGGAGCCGATGCAGGCCACGCCGAACCGGGCGCCCTCCTCGTCACCGAAGTTGACGATCGCCAGCGGCTTGGTGAACTCCGCTCCCCTGGCGCGCAGTTCGTCCAGCGCGGCGAAGGAGGAGACCACCCCGAGCGGGCCGTCGTAGGCGCCGCCGTCCGGGACGGAGTCCAGGTGCGAGCCGGTGACGACCGCGCCCTGGCCGTGCGGGTCGCCCAGCCAGGCCCACTGGTTGCCGTTGCGGTCCAGCTCGTACGTCAGGCCGCGGTCGCGGGCCTGCTGCTCGAACCAGGCGCGGCACTCGGCGTCGGCGGAGTTCCAGGCGAAGCGGCGGTAGCCGCCGGAGGCGGCGGAGCGGCCCACGGGGAGCAGCTCCGCCCACATCTCGTTGAACGTAGAGGTCACAGCTCACCCATCGGAACGCGCACGCCCCGCTCGTCGGCGACCTCGACGGCCCGGTCGTAGCCGGCGTCCACGTGCCGGATGACGCCCATGCCCGGGTCGTTGGTGAGGACCCGGCGGATCTTCTCGCCCGCGAGCGCCGTACCGTCGGCCACGGTGACCTGGCCGGCGTGGATCGAGCGGCCGATGCCGACGCCGCCGCCGTGGTGGATGGACACCCAGGAGGCGCCCGAGGCGACGTTGACCATGGCGTTGAGCAGCGGCCAGTCGGCGATCGCGTCCGAGCCGTCCAGCATCGCCTCGGTCTCGCGGTACGGGGAGGCCACCGAACCGCAGTCCAGGTGGTCGCGGCCGATCACGATCGGCGCGGACAGCTCGCCGGAGGCCACCATGTCGTTGAAGCGCTCGCCGGCCTTGTCGCGCTCGCCGTAGCCGAGCCAACAGATGCGCGCGGGCAGGCCCTGGAAGTGCACCTTCTCCTGGGCCAGCTTGATCCAGCGGGCCAGCGACTCGTTCTCCGGGAAGAGGTCGAGGACGGCCTTGTCGGTCTTGTGGATGTCCTGCGGGTCGCCGGAGAGCGCGGCCCAGCGGAACGGGCCCTTGCCCTCGCAGAACAGCGGGCGGATGTACGCCGGGACGAAGCCGGGGAAGGCGAAGGCGCGGTCGTAGCCGGCCAGCTGGGCCTCGCCGCGGATCGAGTTGCCGTAGTCGAAGACCTCGGCGCCGCGGTCCAGGAAGCCGACCATGGCCTCGACGTGGGCGGCCATCGACTCGCGCGAGCGCTGGGTGAACTCGGCGGGCTTGGCGGCCGCGTAGTCGGCCATGTCGTCGAAGGCGACGCCGACCGGCAGGTAGCTCAGCGGGTCGTGGGCGCTGGTCTGGTCGGTGACGATGTCGATCGGGGCGTCCATCGCGAGCAGCTGCGGGAAGAGCTCGGCGGCGTTGCCCAGCAGGCCGATGGAGAGTGGCTGCTTCTTGTCGCGGGCGGCGGTGGCGAGCTCCAGCGCGTGGCCCAGGTCCTTGGCCTCGACGTCCAGGTAGCGGTGCTCGATCCGGCGGGAGATCCGGGACGGGTCGCAGTCGATGCAGATCGCCACGCCGCCGTTCATGGTGACGGCCAGCGGCTGGGCGCCACCCATCCCGCCGAGGCCGGCGGTGAGGGTGATGGTGCCTTCCAGGCTGCCGTTGAAGCGCTTGTTGGCGACGGCGGCGAAGGTCTCGTAGGTGCCCTGGAGGATGCCCTGGGTGCCGATGTAGATCCAGGAGCCGGCGGTCATCTGGCCGTACATGGTGAGCCCGAGGCTCTCCAGCCGGCGGAACTCCTCCCAGTTCGCCCAGTCGCCGACCAGGTTGGAGTTGGCGATGAGCACGCGCGGCGCCCACTCGTGGGTCTGCATGACGCCGACCGGCCGCCCGGACTGGACCAGCATGGTCTCGTCCTGCTTGAGCCCCTGCAGCGTCCTCACCATGGCGTCGAAGGAGCGCCAGTCCCGCGCGGCCTTGCCGGTGCCGCCGTACACCACCAGCTTCGACGGGTGCTCGGCCACCTCGGGGTCGAGGTTGTTCATGAGCATCCGCAGGGCAGCCTCCTGCTGCCACCCCTGCGTCGTGAGCCCCGTCCCGCGCGCCGCACGCACCTCGCGCGGCCCGCTCGCCTGCTGCTGCACCATGTCCCGGCCTCCCTACGGATGGATTCATTCAAGTTCTGCTCGACTGAATATAACTAGACAACCGGCTTTCGACCAGACCCTGGCTCCATCGGAACAGCCGTGGCCCGAACCCGCCCCCGGGCACGCCGAAGGGCCCGCCCGGCACGGGCCGATACGGGCTGGAGCGGGCGGCCTCAGGCCGCGGCGTCGCCGTCCCAGTCGATGCCGATCTCGGCGAGCCAGCGGCGGTCGGCGGCGTCGGGGGCGGGCGGCGTGGGCGGGCGGGGGATGTTCTGGACGGGGCCGAGGCCGTACTTCTCGGCAGCGGCGGTGGCGCGGGCGTCGGGTTCGATGACGCCGACGTGCACGGCGGACTCGTCGCCCGGGTCGTGGACGGTCAGTTCGGGTTCGGGCAGGCGCCGCAGGGTGACGCGGCGTCCGCAGGCGGGGCAGGACCATTCGTCGGCACCCGAGGCCAGGCGGGCGACGAACTTCATCTCGTGGATCACGCGCATGGGCGGCACCCCCTGCACTAGGGGATGCCCGGCTTCGTGACGAGTAGTCCTTCGGCCGTTGTTCCGGGCTACTCCTACTCCAAAGGTTCCTACTCCAGGAACAGGCCCCGGGCCGCCGCGGACTGCTCGATCGCCTCCAACCTGGCCTCCGCTCCCGGGAGTTCGTCGCACATGCTCTGCAGCAGCACCCGGCCGAGCATCATCGGCGCGCAGGCGGTGTCGAAGACCAGCCCGGTGCCGACGGCGGCCGGCAGCATCAGGTCGGAGAGCTTGGCGACCGGCGAGAAGGCGCTGTCCGCGACGGTGAGCACGGTCAGCCCGCAGTCCCGGGCGACCACCAGGGCGTCCATCAACTCCCGCGGGTAGCGCGGCAGCGCGAAGCAGAGCAGCGCGGTGGCCCCCGCCGCGGTGGCCTGTTCCAGCCGGTCGGCGAGCATGCTGCCGCCCTCGTCCAGCAGCCGGATGTCCGGGTGCACCTTGGCCGCGAAGTACGCGAAGCCGCGCGCCTGGGCCGAGGCGGCCCGCAGGCCGAGCACCGGCAGCGGGCGGGAGGCGGCGAGCAGTCGGGCGGCCCGGGTGATCGGTTCGGGGTCGGCGAGCAGCTCGGCGAGGTGGCGCAGGTGGGCGATCTCGGCGAGGACGGCCTGCTGGTGCTCGTTGCGCACCGCGTCGTCCGGGGTCTCGGGCGCGGCGGGCTCGCCGGCGCCGAGTTCGCGCAGCTGCTTGCGCAGGGCCGGGTAGCCGTCGTACCCGAGGGCGACGGCGAAGCGGGTGACGGAGGGCTGGCTGACCCCGGCGAGTTCGGCGACCTCGACGCTGGACAGGAACGGGGCCTCGTTGGCGTGCCGGACCAGTGAGTGGGCGATCCGCCGCTGGGTGGGGGTCAGCCGGTGGCCCTCGAACAGCTGGAGCAGCCGGGCGGAGGGACCGACGGTGCCGGCCTCGTCGGTGGCGGTCATCAGCGGTACCTCCGGATGCGTGCGGTTCGGACGACGACTGTGCAGCAGAGTGCCGCCGCTGGCAAAGACGTCTCGTACGACGGGACGCTTCATGAGACGTCCCACGGTTCGGACGTCGTCCCGGACGGACGGCACCGAAGAGCGGACGTTCCGGGTGCGGCCTCGGGGTAACCCTGATTTCTCCCTGAGCCCGCCCGGATTCCCCCCGCGAACGGATGGACCGGGCCCGGCGGTGGCGCCACGCTACTGGCATGGACACTCGCCAGGACGAACTGCGGCGCGACCTCGACGCCACCCTCCAGGCCCGCAAGGAACTCGGCAAGGACTACGAGGACGAGCTCCTCGACTCCTTCATGAAGCGTCTCGACGCCCGCCTGGACGCCCGGGTGGAGCGCTCGGTGGCCGCGCGGCTGGACGACTACGAGCCGTCCCACCACCGGGACCGGCACCACGGCCGCCCCCACCGCGGCTGGTCCTCCAACCGGTCCGGCAACAAGCTCGCGGTGGTCTCGCTGGCCCTGGGCATCCCGCTGACCGCGATCGCGAGCAACCCGGCCGGCGGCGGCTTCGCCGGACTGCTGGCCTGCTGGGCGGGCATCGTCGGGGTCAACTTCGCCGCCGCGCTGGGCAACCGCCGCGACCGCGACGAGCGGAACGACCGCCGGTCGCGGAACGACTGGGACTGAGCCCCAGCCGTCCCGCACGGCTGCCGTCTCAGGCCAGCGGCCCGGTGACCCGCTCCACCGCCCGCACCAGGTCCCCGGAGGCGACCAGCGCGGCGGCGGCCTCCAGGTCCGGCGAGAGGAAGCGGTCCCGGCCCGCCCCGCCGACCCCCGCCTCGCGGGCGGCGGCCATCGCGGCCGCGGTGGCCGGGGCGATCCGGCCGGCCGTGTCGGCCTGCTGACGGATCTCCAGCGCGCGGGCCGAGGCGGTCAGCTCGACGGCGAGGATCCGGCCGAGGTTGTCGACGGCCTGGCGCAGCTTGCGGGCGGCCGACCAGCCCATCGACACGTGGTCCTCCTGCATCGCGGAGGACGGGATCGAGTCGACCGAGGCCGGGACGGCGAGCCGCTTGTTCTCGCTGACCAGCGCCGCCTGGGTGTACTGGGCGATCATCAGGCCGGAGTCCACGCCGGGGTCGTCGGCCAGGAAGGCCGGCAGGCCGTGCGAGCGGGCCTTGTCGAGCAGCCGGTCGGTGCGGCGCTCGGATATCGAGCCGAGGTCGGCGGCGGCGATGGCGAGGAAGTCCAGCACGTAGGCGACCGGTGCGCCGTGGAAGTTGCCGTTGGACTCCACCCGGCCGTCCGGCAGCACCACCGGGTTGTCCACCGAGGCGGCGAGCTCGCGCGAGGCGACCAGCTGGGCGTGCGCCAGGGTGTCCCGGCCGGCCCCGGCGACCTGCGGGGCGCAGCGGATCGAGTAGGCGTCCTGGACGCGCGGCGCGTCGTCCTGGTGGTGGCCGGTGAGGCCGGAGTCCTTGAGCACGGCGAGCATGTTGGCGGCGCTGAGCGCCTGGCCCGGGTGCGGGCGGATCGGGGCGTGCAGCTCGGGGGCGAGCACCTTGTCGGTGCCGAGCAGCGCCTCCAGGCTCATCGCGGCGGTGATGTCGGCGGTGGTGAAGAGCCGCTGGAGGTCGGCGATGGCCATCACCAGCATGCCGAGCATGCCGTCGGTGCCGTTGATGAGGGCCAGGCCCTCCTTCTCCAGCAGCTCGACCGGCTCGATCCCGGCGGCGGCGAGCAGTTCGGCGACCGGCTTCTCCTCGCCGTCCGGGCCGGTGGCGGTGCCCTCGCCCATCAGCACCAGGGCACAGTGCGACAGCGGAGCGAGGTCGCCGGAGCAGCCGAGCGAGCCGAACTCGCGCACGACCGGGGTGATGCCCGCGTTCAGCAGGGCGGCCATGGTCTGGGCGACCAGCGGCCGGACGCCGGTACGGCCGGACGCCAGCGTCTTCATCCGCAGGAACATCAGCGCGCGGACCACCTCGCGCTCGACGGCCGGGCCCATCCCGGCGGCGTGCGAACGCACCAGCGAGCGCTGCAGCTGGGCGCGCAGCTCGGGGCTGATGTGCCGGACGGCGAGGGCGCCGAAGCCGGTCGACACGCCGTAGACGGGGCGCGGTTCGGCCGCGAGGGCGTCGATCCGGGCGCGGGCGGCCGCCATCTCGGCGAGCGCGTCGGGGCCGATCTCGACCCGGGCGTTGCCCCGGGCGACGGCCAGTACGTCCTCCGCACTGACGTCGGCCTTGCCGACCTGGACCAGCGGAGCGTCGGGGGCCACAGCACTGTGCATATCCATATACACAATCACACCAGGTGAATGAAGATATGACAACAGCTGCTCGCCATCCGGATTCTCCGCTGTGCGGATTCTCCGCCGCCCGGATCCCGACCGCACGCCCGGGGGCACCCCCGCCCGCCCTACCCCTTCAACTCGGCCTCGATCAGGTCCACCGCCCGCGCCGTACCGCCCTCGGCCCGACCCGCGGCGGCCAGCACCGCCAGCCGCTCCCCCACCGCCGGGTCCCCGACCAGCTCCAGCAACGCGCCCCGCAGCGCCGCCGCGGTGGCCGCCTCCGTATCCAGCCGACGGGCGACACCGAGCCCCACCAGCGCGTCCGCGTTGGCGAACTGGTCGACGGCCTGCGGCACCGCGATCATCGGCACGGCATGGAACAGCCCCTCACTGGAGCCGCCCATCCCCGCGTGGGTGACGAAGGCGTCCGCCTGGGCGAGCACCGACAGCTGCGGCACCCACCGGTGCACCTCCACGGTGTCCGGCACGTCCCCCAGTTCCGCCAGGTCGGTGTGCTTGCCGACCTGGAGCACGACGTGCCAGCCCGGCAGGTCGCCGAAGGCCTCAACGCAGGCCCGGTAGAAGGCCGGCCGATCGGTGAAGGCCGAGCCCAGCGAGACCAGCAGCACCTTCTCGGCGTCCGCCGGGCGCTCCCACCGCCCCTGGTGGGAGCGGTCGCCGAAGCAGGGGCCGACGAAGTCGAACCGGCGCCCGTCGACCCGGTCCGCATGGGGCTGGAGCGCGCGCGGGACGAGCGCGACACACCGCTCCGGGCGGTTCTTGAAGGCCTCCACGTCGCGCTCCACCGCGCCGGCCCCGGCCAGCCACGCCCCGAACCGGCGGTAGTGCTCGGAACCGCCGGGGCCGTTGCGGATCGCCTCGAAGACCTCGGCCAGGTCCTCCTCCACGCCGTCCCAGCCGACGAAGCTGGAGGACAGCTGCACCACCGGCACACCCAGCCGCTCACCGAGCGCCCGCCCGGCGAAGCCCGCGATGTCGTAGAGCACCAGGTCGGGCCGGTCGCCCTCGAACTCCTCCAGCAGTACGGACCACATCGACAGCGCGTCGTCCAGGAACACGTCCTGGATCGCCACCGGGTCCGCCGGCCAGCCGGCCGGGTCGTCGGCGAGCGGCAGCGCACTCGGATAGGGGACGAACGCCGCGCCGGTGGACTCGACGACCCCCCGGAAGGACGGGTCGTTGACGTAGCTGACCCGGTGGCCCCGGGCGACCAGTTCGGCGATCACCGCGAGGCCGGGGTTGACGTGCCCGTGCGCCGGGACGGAGACCATCAGGATGTGTGCGGGGCGGGGGCGGGTCATGAGGACCTCCGGGAACGGCGAATGAGACGAGACGGACCGTCTCGCCATCGGCATGGCAAGACGATACGTCTCGTCTAGCCATTTCGCATAGACTTTTCCCCATGGCCTCCAGAACCGCCCCCGACCCCGCCCGCCGCAGCGAGCGCTCCCGCGCCGCCGTCCTCGCCGCCACCACCGAACTCATCGCCGAGATCGGCTACGGCAAGCTGACCATCGAGGCGATCGCCGCCCGGGCCGGCGTCGGCAAGCAGACCATCTACCGGTGGTGGCCCTCGAAGGGGGCCGTCGTCTTCGACGCCTTCCTCGCCGCCAACCAGCACGAGGGCGGCCTGGCGCTCCCCGACACCGGCGACCTCGCCGCCGACCTGCGCGCCGTCCTACGCCCCACCTGCGACGAACTCACCGACCCGGGCACCGACCGCACCTACCGCGCCATCATCGCCGAGATCCTCAACGACCCGGCGCTGCACACCGAGTACCGCACCCGGCTGCTGGACCCGCTGCTGGAGGTCACCCGCGACCGCCTGCGCACCGCCCGCGAGGCCGGCCAACTCGCCCCCGACGCCGACCTCGACCTCGCCGTCGAACTGCTCTACGGCCCGATCTACTACCGCTGGCAGTACCGGATCGGCCCGCTCACCCACGAGCACGCCGACCGCCTGGTCGACGCCGCCCTACGGGCCCTCAACCCGCCTGCCGCCGACGCCTGAGCGCGTACACCAGCAGCACCACGACCAGCAGCACCCCCAGCACGGCGAGCGCGAACCAGCCGAACAGCGCGTCGAGCGCCCGGCCGACCACACTGCGCCGGGCCTTGCGCTTGTGCCGCGCAACGGCCGAGTGCTCGGTGATCTGGTGCGCCCTCAACCCGGTCCGCACCGAGTGCACCCGCCCGGGACCCGTTCCCCCCACCCCCGCCGACGCCGTCGGCCGCACCACCGGCACCGCCGAAGCCGGACCGGCCACCGCCACCCCGCCCCCGAACACCAGCACCCCGGCCACCGCCGCACCCACCAGCCGTCCGCCCACCGCCGCCCCCACTCCCGTTCAACCCCCGCCACCCTCCCACCACCCCACCCCGCCCCGGCACCCCACCCCCCGGCCTGCAACCCACCCACAACACCCCGGTCACCGAACCGGCACATCCCCACCCGCACCACCCCACCGACAGCACCCACCCCCCTCCCCCTCACCCGCCCAAGGCGAGAGGGACGCGCTGCGGGAGGGGGCGGTGGAGGGGGTGGGTGCGGAGAGCGGCGTAACGGGTGATTTTCAGACCGCCAACGGTCTCAACCCCCCCTCGATGAGGGTCGGCGGTCTGAAAATCACCCAGCCGCCGGAGCACCCCCCCCCCGGGCCGCCCCCCGGGGGGGGGGGGGGGGGGGGGGGCGCCGGGGCGGGCGGAGG